>NZ_LXJQ01000007.1:0-158216 GCF_001728925.1 Pseudomonas sp. 1D4 | reverse complement strand
CAAAAAAAGGGGCGGTTGCCCGCCCACTCTTTTGTCCCTATCCCTTTGTTTCCCAATCATCATCCTGATGAACCGCAATCCTGCGGCGTTCCTGGCAGAAATCCGTCTCTGCCTGCAACCATTCCGTGTCGCGTGGAAGTGATATTAACGGCTTCCTTGAACGGGACAAGCTCACTCCACGGTGCTGGAGAGCAATGCTCTCGTTTTTTATTTAGAAAAATATTATTTAATTTCAATAAGATAGAAACAAAAAAATCCTGAAGAGCTCGTTCACGTCGCGCTTTTTACATACTTCACTTACGCGACATGTAAGCGATAGCTTACAAAAGCTCTATCACTTCGGCCGGATACCCGCTGAGAACACCTCAATAAAAAACCCGGCCGAAGCCGGGTTCTCAAGGGCAACTCGCTTTATTGGAAAAGTGCGTCGCTGGAAAGCCCATTCTTTTCAAGGATTTCACGCAGGCGCTTCAGGGCCTCAACCTGAATCTGGCGCACGCGCTCTCGGGTGAGGCCAATCTCCTGGCCCACCTCTTCCAAGGTACAACTCTCATGACCACGCAGGCCGAACCGACGCACCACTACCTCTCTCTGCTTGTCCGTCAGATCGGAAAGCCACTGGTCGATGCTCTGGGACAGATCATCGTCCTGCAGAAGCTCGCAGGGATCGGTGGGGCGGTCGTCGGTCAGTGTGTCCAGGAGGGTCTTGTCGGAGTCCGGGCCCAGAGACACGTCAACCGAGGTCACCCGCTCGTTCAGGCCGAGCATGCGCTTGACCTCTTCGACAGGCTTCTCCAGCAGATTGGCAATCTCTTCGGCCGATGGCTCATGGTCGAGTTTCTGTGTGAGCTCACGAGCCGCACGCAAATAGACGTTCAGTTCCTTGACCACGTGAATCGGCAGCCGGATGGTCCGGGTCTGGTTCATGATCGCGCGTTCAATGGTCTGACGTATCCACCAGGTGGCGTAGGTGGAAAAGCGGAAGCCACGCTCGGGATCAAACTTCTCAACCGCCCTGATCAAGCCGAGGTTACCCTCTTCGATCAGGTCCAGCAGCGAAAGACCACGATTGACGTAGCGTCGCGCGATCTTGACCACAAGCCGGAGGTTGCTTTCGATCATGCGCTTGCGTCCGGCGGGGTCGCCCCGCTGAGCCAATCGCGCAAAGTGGACTTCTTCTTCTGGAGTAAGGAGAGGGGAAAAGCCGATTTCGTTGAGGTAAAGCTGGGTCGCGTCCAATGCGCGGGTGTAGTCGATGTACTTGTGTTGCTTGGGTGAGTTCGACTGCCTGGAACGCGTGCCAGACGGAGTTGCCTCGGGCTCCTCGATCAGCACGTCATCCACGACGCCCGGCTCAAGAATGAGCAGATCGTCATCGACATCAAACTCCGGCGCTTCTTTGTTGAGTGCCATTGTTGTTGTCCCTTGCTGAGTTCGACAACAAGCTCTGGCGGTACCATTTCCCTGGCTACGCCTGAGCCCGTCCAACCTACGAGGACGACGGGCTGAACAAACGATCAGCGAGGCGGCAGATATTGCAGCGGATCTACAGGTTTGCCCTGGCGGCGAATCTCAAAGTGCAGCTTCACCCGGTCGGTACCTGTGGAGCCCATTTCTGCAATGGTCTGGCCAACCTTGACCTGCTGTCCCTCCCGAACCAGCAACCTGCGGTTGTGACCATAGGCGCTCACGTAGGTATCGCTGTGCTTGATGATCACCAGTTCACCGTAGCCCCGTAATCCACTTCCGGCATACACAACGGAACCATCAGACGCAGCCAGGACAGGCTGGCCTAATTCCCCGCCTATATCAATGCCTTTATTCAAACTCCCGTTTGAGGAGAATCGGGCAATCAAGGGACCACCAGCCGGCCAGGCCCAACCTGCGTTGGAACGCCCGCGTGGCGGGGCCGGAGGGGGCTGGGAAACGCTTGGCGCAGGCTGCGGTTTAGTGGTGGACTGCGGAGCCTTGGTGGTAGAGGGGGGCGTGGCTGGCCGAGTCGACGTCGTAGGAGCCGTTGCCACGGTACGGGTAGGGGTTGAGCCGGTCTGGCCATCGAAACGGATGACCTGGCCCGGACGGATTACGTAGGGGGCCGGGATGCTGTTGCGCGCCGCCAGCGCCTTCCAGTCCCAACCGAAACGGAATGCAATGGAGTACAGGGTGTCGCCCCGCTGGACACGGTACTGCCCGGTGGTGATCGGCTGTCGTTGCGCACCGGTGGCCGACGGGTGGTTACGATCCACGACCTGGACACCGCCCTTGGGCGAACTGGCGCACCCCGCCACCAGCCAGACGATGACGGCCATCGCTGCCAGTGCGCGCATGCTTCCAGTGCTAATCCCTTGCCGAATGGCCAGGCTCATTCCCGTCCCCTTTCCATACGTCCCAAGGTCATGCCAATTGTTACCGATTATATCTGAGGGGCACGTTATCCAATGCGCACCGCAACGTACGGAGGTGCACCTGACCACCAGTTATTCATAGAGATGACCGGCTCTCCGCAGTCCTCGCTGACCCCATCAGGCCAACGGGCCGCTCAGCAAGGGTACAAACCGTACCGCGTCAAGGACATGCCGGGAGAAACCGTTTTCCTCACGGACGATCAGCATCAATTGCTGAACGTCCCCTGCCCCCACCGGAATCACGAGTCGCCCCCCCGGTGCCAACTGGTCCAGCAGCGCTTGCGGTACCTCGGCGGCGGCAGCCGTGACGATGATGCCGTTATAAGGTGCCAATGCGGGCCAGCCTTCCCAACCATCGCCCCAGCGGAAGACCACGTTACGCAGATTCAGCTCGGCCAGTCGCTCCTTCGCACGATCCTGCAATCCTTGGATCCGCTCGACGGAAAACACCCGCTCTACCACCTGAGCCAGGATCGCGGTCTGATAGCCGGAGCCGGTGCCGATCTCGAGCACCTTGTCCAATGGCCCTGCCGCCAGCAGCAGCTCGCTCATGCGCGCCACGATATAGGGCTGCGAGATCGTCTGGTTGTGGCCGATGGGAAGCGCCGTGTCTTCATAGGCACGATGGGCCAAGGCCTCATCGACGAACAAATGGCGCGGAGTCCGACGAATGGTTTCCAGTACGTGGGCGTTGGACAGCCCTTCCTCGTAGAGACGCTGGATCAGGCGCTCGCGGGTGCGCTGCGAGGTCATGCCAATGCCCCGACGCAAGAGATCATCCTGCTCACGGGCCATCAGGACAGGCCTCCCAACCAGCTTTCCAATGGGTCGAACGCCTGAGTGAAGGTGCGATCGAGCTGGAGCGGCGTGATGGATACGTAACCCTGCATTACGGCGTGGAAATCAGTCCCGGGCCCACCATCCTCCGCGTCCCCAGCGACAGAAATCCAGTAGCCCTCTTTCCCCCTCGGGTTCACCACCTTCACCGGCGCTGCAGCACGAGCGCGGTGGCCAAGGCGAGTGAGCTGGATGCCACGGATATGGTCCAGTGGGAGGTTGGGGATATTCACGTTGAGCACGGTGCGGGGCGGCAGGTCGAGCTGCTCGTGCGCCTCGACCAGCAGGCGCGCGAAATGCGCCGCTGTGGGCAGGTTGTCCGGCTGCCGGGAGAGCAACGAAAAAGCAAAGGCCGGGCGATCGAGGAAGCGCCCTTCCAAGGCAGCAGCCACCGTCCCGGAATAAAGGACGTCGTCCCCCAGGTTGGCGCCCAGATTGATGCCGGAGACCACCATGGCTGGGGCCTTCTCCAGCAAACCGTTCAAACCGAGGTGCACGCAGTCGGTCGGGGTGCCGTTGATGCTGATGTAACCGTTGGCCAGGACCTGCGGATGCAGGGGGCGGTCCAGCGTCAGTGCACTGCTGGCGCCGCTCCGGTCCTGGTCGGGCGCGATGACCACACACTCGGCATAACCCTCGAGCGCAGCATGGAGGGCGGCGATACCGGGTGCGTTCACCCCGTCGTCGTTGGAAATCAGAATACGCATGGATTGTCCGTGTGCCCCACCGGCACCAGATCGACAAGCTCGCGCACCACTGCGGTAGCGAAGCATCCGGCCGGCAGGACGAATTCCAGTTGCAGAACGTCAGGCCCGGGATAATGCCACGTAAGTCCCCCGATGGGGAGGCGCAGGATGCGCCGTTCGTGCGCCATGCCCGCCTCGACGAGCCAGTCACGCAGCGCCGGCTCGGCCAACGCCACGGATTGCTCCAATGCCTGCGTCAAAGCGCCGGCCGGCGAGTCACCCTGTCCCCACAGTGGGCCGGTGGGATGCAGGTCGAGAATCGCCAACCTGGGATCGGCGCACTCGGCCTCTCCTGCCGGGAAGAAACTCCGGCTGTCGGTAAAGGCCAGGAGATCGCCGACCTGCGCCTGGTTCCAGTTGCCATTGGCCACACGCGCAGCCAGTACCCGGTTGAACAGGTAACTGCGACCTGCCGAGAGCAAACGAGAGCGCAGGTTGCGCTGCTCGGGCAGTACCCGCTGCTCGGCGAAGTGCCTTGCCTGCAGCAGGTTGCCGCCTTCGTGGCCAAAGCGCTGCAGACCGAAGTAGTTGGGCACGCCGACGGCAGCCAGTGTCTTCAGCCGAGCCTCCAGGGCTGCCGGGTCGGCCCGCAAGGCCGTCAGCCTCAGGGTGAAGCCGTTGGCCGAGTGGGCGCCCCGCTGCAGCTTTCGCTTGTGGCGGACCTGGCGCAGGATGCGCAGGGTCTCGCCTTCTGCCGAAGCAAGGTCCGGATCAGCCTTGCCCGGCAGGTGCAGGCTGAACCACTGGCGGGTCAGCGCCTGGCGATCCTTCAGGCCGGCGTAGCTGATGGCCCGCTGGGGAACGCCCGCAGCCCGTGCAATGCGCCGCGCGGCCTCTTCGGTATTGAGGCCACGCTTTTCCACCCACAACCACAGGTGTTCGCCTTCACCGACCAGGGGAATATCCAGCACCTCGTCCACCTGGAAGTCTTCGGCCACCGCCTTGAGGACGGCCTGGCCGAGCGCTTCGCCATGGGCCCGCGGTCCCAGCAGTTCGAGTTCGGTCATAGCGGCAGTAGCAGGGCAACAGCGTGGACGGCGATGCCCTCCTCGCGCCCGGTGAAGCCGAGCCTCTCGGTGGTGGTCGCCTTGACGTTGACCTGGTCGATGCCGACTTCGAGGTCAGTCGCAATGACCGCGCGCATCGCCTCGATGTGCGGCGCCATCTTCGGCGCCTGAGCCACGATGGTGGCGTCGACGTTACCCACCTTCCAGCCCTTGCCCTTCACTTGGGCCAGGACATGGCGGAGCAGCACGCGACTGTCCGCTCCCTTGAACTGCGGATCGGTGTCCGGGAAGTGCTTGCCGATATCACCGAGTGCCGCCGCACCGAGCAAGGCGTCGGACAGTGCGTGAAGCACCACGTCGCCGTCGGAATGGGCCACCAGGCCGAACCTGTGGGGGATGCGTACCCCGCCGAGGGTAATGTGATCACCGTCACCGAAGCGGTGTACGTCGTAACCGTGTCCAATGCGCATGAGAGGAGTGCCCCGAAAGAACAGGAGCGGGATTCTACCCGAAAGCGGAGCGACCGATGGCCGCCCCGCCTGGGTAACGCGTCAGCCCCGCAGGGCTGCGGCGTGATGGTGCAGGTGATCGTCGATGAAGCTGGCGATGAAGTAGTAACTGTGGTCATAGCCCGGCTGCAGCCGCAGGTTCAGCGGATGACCAGCGGCGCGGGCGGCAGCCTGCAGCGCGTCCGGCTTGAGCTGGCCCTCCAGGAAATCATCGCGGTCACCCTGGTCCACCAGGATCGGCAGGCGTTCCCGGGCTTCGGCCAGCAGTGCACAGGCATCCCACTCGCGCCAGCGCGAACGGTCATCACCCAGGTAATGGGAGAACGCCTTCTCGCCCCAGGGGCAAGCCATTGGGTTGCTGATCGGCGCAAAGGCCGAAACCGACTGGTAGCGCCCGGGGTTCTTCAGGGCGCAGACCAGCGCGCCGTGCCCGCCCATGGAGTGCCCCGCGATGCCGCGGCGGTCCGAAACCGGGAAGTTGGCCTCCACCAGGGTTGGCAGCTCCTGCACCACGTAGTCGTACATGCGGTAGTGGCGGGCCCAGGGTTCCTGGGTCGCGTTGACGTAGAAGCCTGCACCCAGGCCGAAATCCCAGGCCTTGTCCGGGTCATCCGGCACACCCTCGCCCCGGGGGCTGGTGTCGGGCGCGACGATGATCAGCCCAAGCTCGGCCGCCAGGCGCTGGGCGCCGGCCTTCTGCATGAAGTTCTCGTCGGTGCAGGTCAGCCCGCTCAGCCAGTAGAGCACGGGCAGCTTCTCGCCCTGTTCCGCCTGGGGCGGCAGGTACACCGCGAACACCATGTCGCAGTTCAGGCAGGTCGAGCGATGGCGGTAGCGCTTGTGCCAGCCACCGAAGCTCTTGTTGCTGGAAACGATCTCGAGGGTCATGGGGGCCTCCGGGTCGTCCTCGGGGCAACGCACAGGCGACAGGCAATCCCTGCCGCCCTGCGCCAGCCGAAAGGGCGCTCAGTAGTGGATGACGGTGCGGATGCTCTTGCCTTCGTGCATCAGGTCGAAGGCCTCGTTGATGCGATCCAGCCCCATGGTGTGGGTGATGAAGGTGTCCAACGGGATCTCGCCCGACTGGGATTTCTCCACGTAGGTCGGCAGCTCGGTGCGGCCCTTCACCCCACCGAAGGCCGAGCCACGCCACACGCGACCGGTGACCAGCTGGAACGGACGGGTCTTGATCTCGGCACCGGCCGGGGCCACGCCGATGATGACCGACTCACCCCAGCCCTTGTGGCAGCACTCCAACGCCGCACGCATCAGGTCGACGTTGCCGACGCACTCGAAGCTGTAGTCCACGCCGCCGTCGGTCATCTCGACGATCACGTCCTGGATCGGCTTGGCATGGTCCTTCGGGTTGACGAAGTCGGTCGCCCCCAGCTCGCGGGCCACGTCGAGCTTGGAGGGGTTGATATCGATGGCGATGATGCGCGAAGCCTTGGCCATCTTGGCGCCGATGATGGCAGCCAGGCCGATGCCGCCGAGGCCGAAGATGGCAACGGTAGCGCCCTCCTCCACCTTCGCGGTGTTGAGCACGGCCCCGATGCCGGTGGTCACGCCACAACCCAGCAGGCAGACCTTCTCCAGCGGGGCTTCCTTGGGAATCTTCGCCAGGGAGATTTCCGGCAGCACGGTGTACTCGGAGAAGGTCGAGCAGCCCATGTAGTGGTAGATCGGCTGGCCGTTGTAGCTGAAGCGGCTGGTGCCGTCGGGCATCAGGCCCTTGCCCTGGGTCGCGCGAACCTTCTGGCACAGGTTGGTCTTGCCGGACTTGCAGAACTTGCACTCGCGGCATTCGGCCGTGTAGAGCGGGATCACGTGGTCGCCCACTGCCAGGGAGGTGACGCCTTCGCCCACCGCCTCGACGATGCCGCCGCCCTCATGGCCGAGGATGCACGGGAACACCCCCTCGGAATCCGCGCCCGACAGGGTGTAGGCGTCGGTATGGCAGACACCGGTGGCGACGATGCGCACCAGGACTTCACCCGCCTTGGGCGGCGCGACATCGACTTCGACGATCTGCAGGGGTTTGCCAGCCTCGAAAGCAACTGCGGCGCGGGACTTGATCATGGCGCTTCTCCAGCGATGTGAACGGTGGCGGGAGTGTAGATGACCTCGATTTGGTAAATAATCCGCCGCAAAGCAAAACTTTATTGCCATACAGGGATAATCAAATGAATCGCTGGGAAGGCCTGGACGAATTCATCGCCGTCGCGGAAACCGGCCAGTTCACCGCCGCGGCCCAGCGCATCGGCCTCTCTTCATCCCAGGTGAGCCGCCAGATCGCCCGCCTGGAAGAACGCCTGCAAACCCGCCTGTTCTACCGCAGCACCCGCAAGGTGGCGCTGACCGAGGCCGGGCAGACCTTCCTGCAGCACTGCCAGCGCCTGGTGGATGCGCGGGACGAGGCCATGCGCGCCATCAGCGACCTGACCGGCGAACCCAAGGGCCTGCTGCGCATGACTTGCGCAGTGGCCTACGGCGAGCGCTTCATCGTGCCGTTGGTGAACGCCTTCATGGCACGCCACCCGCAGCTGCGGGTCGACATCGAGCTGAGCAACCGCCCGCTGGACCTGGTACACGAAGGGCTGGACCTGGCCATCCGCCTCGGCCGCCTACAGGACTCGCGGCTCGTGGCGACGCGCCTTGCGCCCCGCGTCATGTACCTGTGCGCCGCCCCGAGCTACCTGGAACGTTACGGCCGGCCCCACAGCCTCTCCGAGCTGGCCCGGCACAACTGCCTGGTGGGCAGCTCGGATCAGTGGACCTTCCAACAAGACGGCAAGGAACAGAGCCTGAGGGTGCAGGGCAACTGGCGCTGCAACAGTGGCCAGGCCGTGCTGGATGCCGCGCTGCGTGGCTTCGGCCTGTGCCAGCTCCCCGACTACTACGTGCTGGACCACCTGAAGAGCGGCGAACTGGTGTCCCTGCTGGAGCAGCATCGCCCGCCGAATACCGCCGTATGGGCGCTGTATCCCCAGCAGCGCCATCTGTCGCCCAAAGTCCGCCAACTGGTGGACGCACTCAGGGACGGCCTGGCGTCGACCCACCCAGCGGCATAGGCGTCAACGTCCATCCACGTCGATGCAGGAAGCCATGGACATGCCCCGGGATGCGCGAGCCCCCAGGCAACCCCAGATACTTGAACACCTTGCCGGCAAGAAAGGCGGCGAACGCCCCCGGGTAGGCCAGCCGCATCCATCAGTGCCGAGGCGCAATGAGCACGGCGAGAACAACAACGGAATTGGTGGAAGAGAGCCGCCATCAGGTTGTCGCTGAAGGCCAGGCCCAGGCACACCCAGAGCAGTCGCCAGCCGTCACCGGCCCAGGTGCAAGTAGCCTTCCGGGCTGTACAGCCGGTGTCCCAGACACTTCATGGCAGGGCTCATCGGTCGAACAGGCCACGCTGCAGGCGCTGCAGGTCTTCGGGGGTGGTGACCTTGATGTTGTCGGCGCGCCCTTCCACCAGGCGGGGCGCGGCGCCGGCCCACTCCATCGCCGACGACTCGTCGGTGATCGCCACGCCGGCGACCAGTGCATCGGCCAGGGCCCGGTGCAGCGCACCGAAGCGGAACATCTGCGGGGTGTAGGCCTGCCAGACCTGGCTGCGGTCGATGGTGTCGGCGACTCGCCCATCAGGGCCGATCCGCTTGAGGGTGTCCCGGGCGGGGACCGCCAGCAGGCCGCCCACCGGATCGTCGGCCAGCTCCGCCAGCAGGCGATCCAGGTCGAAACGGGACAGATTGGGTCGGGCCGCATCGTGCACCAGCACCCAGTCGCGCGGTTGCGCGCCGAGTTCGGCCAGACGCAGTAGAGCATTGAGCACCGAGTCCGCACGCTCCCGGCCACCCTCGGCGCGCTCGATGCGCGGGTCACGGGATGCGGCAAGGCTCGGCCAGTACGGGTCATCTGGACTCAGGCTGACCACCAGGCGCCTGAGCCGAGGGTGGTCGAGAAAGGCTGCGAGGGTATGTTCGAGCAAGGTGCGCCCAGCCAGCTCCAGATACTGCTTGGGCCGATCGGCACGCATGCGGGCCCCCACGCCGGCGGCGGGGATCACAGCCCAGAATTCGGGGAGTTCGGGTGAGGTCATTCGGTGATCTGGTAGAGGGTCTCGCCCTCTTTGACCATGCCCAGCTCGTGGCGGGCACGCTCCTCGACGGTTTCCGTACCCTTCTTGAGCTCCGACACTTCGGCCTCGAGGATGCGATTGCGCTCGAGCAGGCGCTCATTCTCGCCCTTCTGCTCGGCGATCTGCTTTTCCAGTTCGGCGACCTGGGCGAGGCTGCCATCACCCACCCAAAGGCGATACTGCAACCCGGACAAGGCCAGGATCAGCACGACGAACAACCAGTAGGGGGATTTGGCCATCGAAAGAGGAGTATCCATACGAAAAGGGCAGCTTTCGCTGCCCTTTTTATCATCCCCGGCTTAGCCGCGGAACTCGGCACGACCACGGTAAGGGGCCTTTCCGCCCAGTTGCTCTTCGATACGCAGCAGCTGGTTGTACTTGGACACGCGGTCGGAGCGACACAGGGAGCCGGTCTTGATCTGGCCGGCAGCGGTGCCCACGGCCAGGTCGGCGATGGTGCTGTCCTCGGTTTCACCGGAACGGTGGGAGATCACCGCGGTGTAGCCGGCAGCCTTGGCCATCTGGATCGCTTCCAGGGTCTCGGTCAGGGAACCGATCTGGTTGAACTTGATCAGGATCGAGTTGGCGATGCTCTTGTCGATGCCTTCCTTGAGGATCTTGGTGTTGGTCACGAACAGGTCGTCACCCACCAGTTGCACCTTCTCGCCGATCTTCTCGGTCAGGGACTTCCAACCGGCCCAGTCGGACTCGTCCATGCCGTCTTCGATGGAGATGATCGGGTAGCGCTGGGTCAGGCCGGCCAGGTAGTCGGCGAAACCATTGGCATCGAACACCTTGCCTTCGCCGGCCAGGTCGTACTTGCCGTCCTTGAAGAACTCGCTGGAAGCGCAGTCCAGGGCCAGGGTCACGTCGGTGCCCAGCGTGTAGCCGGCATTGGCGACGGCTTCGGCGATGGCGCCCAGGGCGTCTTCGTTGGAGGCCAGGTTCGGGGCGAAACCGCCCTCGTCACCCACTGCGGTGTTCAGGCCACGGGCCTTCAGCACAGCTTTCAGGTGGTGGAAGATCTCGGCACCCATGCGCAGGGCGTCGGCGAAGTTCTTGGCACCAACCGGCTGGACCATGAACTCCTGGATGTCGACGTTGTTATCGGCGTGCTCACCGCCGTTGATGATGTTCATCATCGGGACGGGCATGGAGTACTGACCCGGAGTGCCGTTCAGGTCGGCAATATGGGCATACAGCGGGACGCCCTTGGCCTGGGCAGCTGCCTTGGCAGCCGCCAGGGACACGGCGAGGATGGCGTTGGCGCCCAGCTTGGCCTTGTTCTCGGTACCGTCGAGCTCGATCATCGCGCGATCCAGGGCTTTCTGGTCGGTCGCGTCCTTGCCCAGCAGCAGGTCACGGATCGGGCCGTTGATGTTGGCCACGGCATTCAGCACACCCTTGCCCAGGTAACGGCTCTTGTCGCCATCACGCAGTTCCAGCGCCTCGCGGGAACCGGTGGATGCACCGGACGGCGCGCAGGCGCTGCCGATGAAACCGTTCTCGAGGATCACGTCGGCTTCCACGGTGGGGTTGCCACGGGAATCCAGAACCTCGCGGCCCTTGATGTCGACGATCTTTGCCATTGTTGTTAGCACTCCAAAATTGACGATTACGCTGCTGCGAAATTAGAGGGGCGGGTCGTCCGGATGTTCATTCGGCAGCTCCGGCGAAAAAACATGACCACATGGTCAGCTTGCGCCCGCCCGGCACTTTACCGGAGAACTGCCGGCTCAGGCAGTCTCGATCGGCGGGAAAGCCTTGACCAGGTCATCCAGGTGCTTGAGCTGGTCGAGGAACGGCTCCAGCTTGTCCAGGCGCAGGGCACAGGGGCCATCGCACTTGGCGTTGTCCGGGTCCGGATGGGCCTCGAGGAACAGGCCGGCCAGCCCCTGGCTCATGCCAGCCTTGGCCAGGTCGGTGACCTGGGCACGACGACCGCCTGCGGAGTCCGCGCGGCCACCTGGCATCTGCAGGGCGTGGGTGACGTCGAAGAACACCGGGTAGCCGAACTGCTTCATGATGCCGAAGCCGAGCATGTCGACCACCAGGTTGTTGTAGCCGAAGGACGAGCCGCGCTCGCAGAGGATCAGGCGATCGTTACCGGCCTCTTCGCACTTGGTCAGGATGTGCTTCATCTCCTGGGGTGCAAGGAACTGGGCCTTCTTGATGTTGATGACCGCGTCGGTCTTCGCCATCGCCACCACCAGGTCGGTCTGGCGGGAGAGGAAGGCCGGCAGTTGGATGATGTCGCAGACCTCGGCCACAGGAGCGGCCTGGTGCGGTTCGTGCACGTCGGTGATGACCGGCACGCCAAAAGTCTTCTTCACCTCTTCGAAGATTTTCATCCCCTCTTCCAGGCCGGGGCCACGGAAGGAGTTGATGGAAGAGCGGTTGGCCTTGTCGAAGCTGGCCTTGAACACGTAGGGGATGCCGAGCTTCTCGGTGACCCGCACGTACGCTTCACAGACCTTAAGCGCCAGGTCACGGGACTCCAGCACGTTCATGCCACCGAAGAGCACGAAGGGCTTGTCGTTGGCGATCTCGATGTCGCCGACGCGAACGATCTTCTGTTGCATGCTCACGCCTTCTTCGCTTTCTGGGCCAGGGCGGCCTTGACGAAGCCGCTGAACAGCGGGTGGCCGTCACGCGGGGTGGAGGTGAACTCCGGGTGGAACTGGCAGGCGACGAACCACGGATGATCCGGTGCTTCCACCACTTCGACCAGAGCGCCGTCGCCGGAGCGACCGGTGATCTTGAGGCCGGCTTCCTTCAATTGCGGCAGCAGGTTGTTGTTCACTTCGTAGCGGTGGCGGTGGCGCTCGACGATCTCGTCCTTGCCGTAGCAGGCGTGCACTTGCGAGCCGGCCTCCAACTGGCAGGCCTGGGCGCCGAGGCGCATGGTGCCCCCCAGGTCCGAGGCTTCGGTGCGGATCTCGGTGGCGCCGGTGGCGTCCTGCCACTCGGTGATCAGGCCGACCACCGGATGGCCGCTGGCCTTGTCGAACTCGGTGGAGTTGGCGTCGGTCCAGCCCAGTACGTTACGGGCGAACTCGATCACGGCCACCTGCATGCCAAGGCAGATACCCAGGTAGGGGATCTTGTTCTCGCGGGCGTACTTGACGGTACTGATCTTGCCCTCCACGCCGCGCAGGCCGAAACCGCCGGGAACCAGGATGGCATCGACGCCTTCCAGCAGGCTGGTGCCCTGGTTCTCGATGTCTTCGGAGTCGATGTAGCGCAGGTTCACCTTGGTGCGGTTCTCGATGCCGGCATGGCTCATCGCCTCGATCAGCGACTTGTAGGCATCCAGCAGCTCCATGTACTTGCCGACCATGGCGATGGTGACGTCCTTCTCGGGGTTCAGCTTGGCGTCAACCACGCGATCCCACTCGGAAAGGTCGGCACCGCCGCACTGCAGGCCGAAGCGCTCGACGACGAAGTCGTCCAGGCCCTGGGCGTGCAGCACGGAAGGAATGCGGTAGATGGTGTCGACGTCCTGCAGGGCGATGACCGCACGCTCCTCCACGTTGGTGAACAGCGCGATCTTGCGACGGGAGGACAGGTCGACCTCGTGGTCGGAACGGCAGATCAGCACGTCGGGCTGCAGGCCGATGGAACGCAGCTCCTTCACCGAGTGCTGGGTCGGCTTGGTCTTGGTCTCGCCGGCGGTGGCGATGTAGGGCACCAGGGTCAGGTGCATCAGCATCGCGCGCTTGGCGCCGACCTCCACCCGCAGTTGGCGGATGGCTTCGAGGAAGGGCTGGGACTCGATGTCACCCACGGTGCCGCCGATCTCCACCAGGGCCACGTCGGCATCGCCGGCGCCCTTGATGATGCGACGCTTGATCTCGTCGGTGATGTGCGGGATCACCTGGATGGTGGCACCCAGGTAGTCACCACGGCGCTCCTTGCGCAGCACGTCGGCGTAGACGCGGCCGGTGGTGAAGTTGTTGTTCTGGGTCATGGTGGTGCGCACGAAGCGCTCGTAGTGGCCCAGGTCGAGGTCGGTCTCGGCGCCATCCTCGGTGACGAACACTTCGCCGTGCTGGAACGGGCTCATGGTGCCCGGGTCCACGTTGATGTACGGGTCCAGCTTGAGCATGGTGACCTTCAGGCCCCGCGCTTCCAGAATGGCGGCCAAGGATGCCGAGGCGATGCCTTTCCCCAATGAAGAAACAACACCACCCGTGACGAAGATGTAGCGCGTCATGAATAACCCTAGAAGTCAGCGTTTAGGCGGAAGGCCGCCGGAGAGAGCGAATCGGGCCAGGGCCCGGAATCTGGAACAGTGCCGAAACGGCAAGCACCTGCCAGTTCCGAGGGAATCGGCAGGTGCTCTGTAAGACGGGAGCGTAGTCTACCGGAAAGACCCTTTCAGCTCAAACCTCGGTCATTCGTCGGGGGTGTCCAACACAGGGTCCAGCCCCCCTCCCGAGGCCCCTCCAGCCCTTGCAGATTGGCTACCGCAAGCAGTTCGTCGCCTCGGTAGAGCAAGGGCAGGCGACCCCGGGCAAAAGCCGGGAAACCCCGCTCGTTGAGCAAGCGCTTGAGGTCACGGCGCCCCCGTCCGTCGATCTGCATCGACTCCCCACCTTGGCGATAGCGCACCTGCAAGGGACCTTCCGGTTCCCGCCCTTCGATCCACACCACACCATTGCCGTCCAGGGCCAGGGGATGCTCGGGATTAGGCCAGGGCTGAGCCGTCGGCACGGCATCCAGCCAGGCGTTGCCGAGCCACCAGAGCCGGCCACCGGCGCGGCGCAGCTCGCCATCGGCCAGACGCCAGACCGGTTCGGCATCCGGCGCGGCGTCACGCAAGGCCACCCAGCCCGTCCAGTGATCGCTGTCGGGCATGGCCGTGAAGGGGGCGAGCCAGTGACGCAGGGCATTGCGCTGCCTTGGTTCGGACAACGCCAGCAGCGGATCGAGGGAGAGGGTCGGCAAACTCAGCCAGGGGAATACCTCGGTGTCTCGCGCGGCAGCCAGATCGATGGCTGCCAACTCCCCCAGCAGCGCCTCACCCTCGGCCAGGTGCGCAGCACTGCGGGCCATGCCACCGAGCGCGCGCGGCCAGCGCGACACCAGGGCAGGCAGGACGATCTGTCGCAGGTAGTTGCGGTCCAGCCGGGTGTCCTGGTTCGACGGGTCCTCGACCCAGTCCAGCCCTTGCTCCCGCGCATAGGCCTCCAGGTCCTGGCGAGCCACGTCCAGCAACGGCCGCAGCAAATGACCGTCGCCCAGAGCGCGGCTCACCGGCATCCCCGCCAGGCCTCGCACGCCAGCGCCGCGCATCAACCGGAACAGCAGCGTCTCGGCCTGGTCGTCACGGTGCTGGGCCAGCATCAGCACCTTCCCGCCCTCCACAGCCCGCTCGAAGGCGCCATAGCGCGCCCGACGAGCGGCATTCTCCAGGCTGGCGCCCTCCTCCACGACCACGGAGGCATGCATCAAGGGCACGCCGAGTCGGTCACACACGGCCTGGCAATGGGCCGGCCATGCCTCGGCAGCCGACTGCAGGCCGTGATGGACATGAAGTGCGCTGAGCGGCGGCACGTCACCCTGGCGGGAGAGCGCAACCAGCAGATGCAGCAGGACGGTGGAGTCGAGGCCACCGGAGAAGGCGACCGTCCACCCCGGCGCGGAACGCCAGGGCAGGGCGCGGGACAGCAGGAGGGAATGGAGCGAGCGGGCCAGTGGCGAGCCCTCATCAGCCCGCCCCGGCGCGTGGCCCTCAGGCCACGCCATAACTCATCAGACGCTCGTAGCGACGGGCCAGCAGGTCGTCGACCGACAGCTTCTTCAGGGTCTTGAGCTGGCCGAGCAGCTCCTCGCGGATCGACTGGGCCGCAATGGCGGGCTCGCGGTGGGCACCACCCAGCGGCTCGGGAATGACCTTGTCGACGATCCCCAGACCCTTCAGGCGCTCGGCGGTGATGCCCATGGCCTCGGCCGCGTCGGGCGCCTTCTCGGCGGTTTTCCACAGGATGGAGGCGCAGCCTTCCGGCGAGATCACCGAGTAGGTGGAGTACTGCAGCATGTTCAGGCGATCGCACACGCCGATGGCCAGCGCACCGCCGGAACCACCTTCGCCGATCACGGTGGCGATGATCGGGGTCTTCAGACGCGCCATGACCCGCAGGTTCCAGGCGATGGCCTCGCTCTGGCCGCGCTCTTCGGCATCGATGCCCGGGTAGGCACCAGGGGTGTCGATGAAGGTCAGGATCGGCATCTTGAAGCGCTCGGCCATCTCCATCAGGCGGCAGGCCTTGCGGTAGCCCTCGGGACGGGGCATGCCGAAGTTGCGACGGACCTTCTCGCGCACTTCACGGCCTTTCTGGTGACCGATCACCATCACCGGCTGGTCGTCCAGGCGGGCTACGCCGCCGACGATGGCCGCATCGTCGGAGAAATGGCGATCGCCATGCAGCTCGTCGAACTCGGTGAAGATGTGGCTGATGTAGTCCAGGGTGTAGGGCCGGCGCGGATGGCGGGCCAACTGGGCGATCTGCCAGCTGGTCAGGTTGCCGAAGATGCTTTCGGTCAGGGCGCTGCTTTTTTCCTGAAGGCGGGCAATCTCGTCGCTGATGTTCAGCGCATTGTCGTTGCCGACCAGGCGCAGCTCCTCGATCTTGGCTTGCAGGTCAGCGATCGGCTGTTCGAAATCCAGAAAATTCGGGTTCATAGGCTTCCGTCGTGCGCGTGGGGCCAGGCGGCTGGGTCCATTTGGCGCCCTACCTTAAAGGAAGGGCGCATGTGGGTCGAGAGAACGCGGCGCGTCAGCCGCGTCTCACCGGTAGTGCAGGAAGACGTTGTCGCGCCCGAACTGGTCACGCAATGCCTGAATCAGCGTATCGGCCGGGTCGATGCACCACTGCTCGCCGAACTGCAGCAGGGCACGGGCACTGGGGCCTGCGTAGTCGATGGTGATCGGGCAGGAGCCCCGGTGGCGCCCGCACAGGTCGGCGAGCCAGCGCAGGCGGTCGCCTTGCAGGGCGCTGTGATCCACCTTCATCCGCAGGCTCTCGGCCAGCCCGGTACGCGCCTCCTCCAGGCTCATGACGCGCTTGGCACGCAGGCGCAGGCCACCGGAGAAGTCGTCGTGGCTCACCTCCCCTTCCACCACCACCAGCGCATCGGTCTGCAGCAGGGTATGGGCGGAGGCGAAGGCATCGGCGAACAGGGAGGCCTCAATACGCCCGGAGCGGTCGTCGAGGGTGATGAAGCCCATCTTGTCGCCCTTCTTGTTCTTCATCACCCGCAGGTTGACGATCAGGCCGGCGATGGTCTGGGTATCCCGCGCGGGCTTGAGCTCGACGATGCGCTGGCGGGCGAAGCGGCGCACCTCGCCCTCGTACTCGTCGATGGGGTGGCCGGTGAGGTAGAGCCCCAGGGTGTCCTTCTCGCCCTTGAGGCGCTCCTTGAGGGTCAGCTCCTTGGCCCGACGGTGGTTGGCGTAGACGTCGGCGTCGGGCTCGGCAAAGAGCCCGCCAAACAGGTCCATGTGGCCGCTGTCGTGGCTGCGGGCGGTCTGCTCGGCGGCCTGGATGGCTTCCTCCATCGCTGCCAGCAGCACGCCCCGGTTGCGGTCGATGCCAGCCTGGTAGGCCTTGGGCTCGTCACTGAAGAACGGCCCGAGGCGATCCAGCGCACCGCCACGGATCAGCGCTTCCAGCGTGCGCTTGTTGATGCGCTTGAGGTCGACACGGTTGCAGAAGTCGAACAGGTCCTTGAACGGCCCGCCCTCGTCACGGCATTCGACGATGGCCTCCACCGGCCCCTCGCCCACGCCCTTGATCGCACCGAGGCCATAGATGATCTGCCCGGCGTCGTCGACGGTGAAGCGGTAGTCGGAGTTGTTCACGTCCGGCGCGACGATGCGCAGCTTCATGCTGCGGCACTCTTCGATGAGCGTCACCACCTTGTCGGTGTTGTGCATATCCGCCGTGAGCACCGCCGCCATGAAGGGCGACGGGTAGTGGGCCTTCAGCCACGCGGTCTGGTAGGAAACCCAGCCATAGGCGGCGGAGTGGGATTTGTTGAAGCCATAACCGGCGAACTTCTCCACCAGATCGAAGATGTTGCCCGCCAACTCGGCATCGATCCCATTGCTGGCGCAACCTTCGATGAAGCCGCCGCGCTGCTTGGCCATTTCCTCGGGCTTCTTCTTGCCCATGGCGCGACGCAGCATGTCCGCGCCGCCGAGGGTGTAGCCCGCCATCACCTGGGCGATCTGCATCACCTGCTCCTGGTACAGGATGATGCCGTAGGTGGGCTTGAGCACCGGTTCGAGGCCGGCGTACTGGTAGTCCGGGTGCGGGTAGGACAGCTCGGCACGGCCGTGCTTGCGGTTGATGAAGTCGTCCACCATGCCGGACTGCAGCGGCCCCGGACGGAACAGGGCCACGAGGGCGATCATGTCTTCCAGGCAGTCGGGCTTGAGCTTCTTGATCAGCTCCTTCATGCCGCGGGATTCAAGCTGGAAGACCGCGGTGGTCTCCGCCTTCTGCAGCATGTCGTAGGTTTTCTTGTCATCCAGCGGGATGCGGTCGATGTCCACCAGCGGCAGGCCGTTCTTCTCCTGCTCGCGGTTGATCATCTCCATGGCCCACTTGATGATCGTCAGCGTGCGCAGGCCGAGGAAGTCGAACTTCACCAGGCCGGCCGCCTCCACGTCGTCCTTGTCGAACTGGGTCACCAGGCCGCCGCCTTCCTCGTCACAGGCGATGGGCGCGAAGTCGGTCAGCTTGGTGGGGGCGATCACCACGCCGCCGGCGTGCTTGCCGGTGCCCCGGGTGATGCCTTCGAGCTTGAGGGCCATGTCCCAGATTTCCTGGGCTTCCTCGTCGGACTTGAGGAAGTCCCGGAGGGCCTCTTCCTGGTTGTAGGCCGCCTCCAGGGTCATGCCCACTTCGAAGGGGATCATCTTCGACAGGCGATCAGCCAGGCCATAGGACTTGCCCTGCACCCGTGCCACGTCACGCACCACCGCCTTCGCCGCCATGGAGCCGAAGGTGATGATCTGGCTCACCGCGTTGCGGCCGTACTTCTCGGCCACGTAGTCGATCACGCGGTCGCGGCCGTCCATGCAGAAGTCGACGTCGAAGTCGGGCATGGAGACCCGCTCGGGGTTGAGGAAGCGCTCGAACAGCAGGTCGTAGGCCAGCGGGTCGAGGTCGGTGATCTTCAGCACGTAGGCGACCAGCGAGCCGGCGCCCGATCCACGGCCAGGCCCCACCGGGACGCCGTTGTTCTTCGCCCACTGGATGAAGTCGGCAACGATCAGGAAGTAGCCGGGGAAGCCCATCTGAATGATGGTGCCCAACTCGAACTCCAGGCGGTCGATGTAGAGCTGGCGCTTCTCTTCGTAGTCCGGGGTCGTTTCCTTAGGCCAGAGCACCGCGAGGCGCTCTTCGAGGCCTTCGTAGGAGGCGTGGCGCAGGTAGTCGTCGATGCCCATGCCATTGGGCGTCGGGAAGTCGGGCAGGAAGTGCTTGCCCAGGCGCACATCGATGTTGCAGCGCCGGGCGATCTCGACGGTGTTCTCGATGGCGTCGGGGAGATCACTGAACAGCTCGGCCATCTCTTCCGGCGACTTCAGGTACTGCTGGTTGGAGTAGTTGCGCGGCCGGCGCGGGTCGTCGAGGGTCCGGCCCTCGCCGATGCACACGCGGGTCTCGTGGGCCTCGAAGTCGTCGGCCTTGATGAAGCGCACGTCGTTGGTCGCCACCAGCGGCGCACCGCAGCGATCCGCCAGGGCCACGGCCGCGTGCACATGTTCCTCGTCATTGACCCGGCCGGTGCGCTGCAGCTCCAGGTAGAAGCGATCCGGGAACACAGCCTGCCACTCCGCCAGCAGGCGCTCGGCGGCCGCCGTGTCGCCGTTGAGCAGCGCCATGCCGATCTCGCCTTCCTTCGCGCCGGACAGGGCGATCAGGCCTTCGGCGGCTTCCTTCACCCAGTCACGCTGGATGATCACCAGGCCGTTGCTCTGGCCATCGGACCAGCCACGGGAGATCAGCTCGGTGAGGTTGCGATAGCCCTTGCCGTCCATCGCCAGCAGCGTCATGCGGCTGAGGGGGCCGTCTTCGTCCAGGCTCGCCAGCCAGATGTCGGCGCCACAGATGGGCTTGATGCCGCCACCCTGGGCCGCCTTGTAGAACTTGACCAGGGAGCACATGTTGCTCTGGTCGGTGACCGCCACCGCTGGCATGCCGGCAGCCGCCACGGCCTTGATCAGGGGCTTGACCCGCACCAGGCCGTCGACCAGGGAATACTCGGAATGGAGACGGAGATGCACGAAGGAAACGGTCATGACGATCCTTTGGAAGAGGCAGAAACGGCAGGGCCCGGATTGTACCGGGCCCGATGGTAAAGCTACAGGTTTGCGCTCAATGCCTTGGCGAGGTCAGCGGCGGTCGTCCCAGATGCCAGGCTCCAGCTTCTCCTGGATCTCCGGGTACTGGCTGGCGTCGAAGGTCGGCAGCTTGCCGGCCTTGCGCTGTGCGTTGTAGTCACGGGCGAGCTTTATGGCCAGGTTGGAGAGCAGGAGGATGGCGATGAGGTTGGTAATCGCCATCAGCCCCATGGACACGTCAGCCAGGTTCCAGACGAAGGGCAGCGACGCCTGGGCACCGAACATCACCATTCCGAGCACCGCCAGGCGGAACGCCAGCAGGCCGCCCGGGTGGTTGTGCTCGAGGAATACCAGGCAGTTCTCGGCGTAGAAGTAGTTGGCGACGATGGAGGTGAAGGCGAAGAACAGGATGATCACCGCCAGGAAGTACTTGCCCCACAGGCCCACCTGGCTGGTCAGGGCGTTCTGCACCAGCATGATGCCCTCGCCTTCCTGCGGACCGGCCAGGAGGATGATGGCGGCCGAGGCGGTGCAGATAAGCAGAGTGTCAATGAACACACCGGCCATCTGCACATAGCCCTGGGAGGCGGGGTGCGGCGGATAGGGTGTTGCCGAGGCAGCCGCATTGGGGGCCGAGCCCATGCCGGCCTCGTTGGAGAACAGCCCACGCTTGAAGCCGTTCATGATCGCCGCGCCGATGCCACCGGCCGCTGCCTCATGCCAACCGAAGGCACTCTTGACGATCATTACCAGGATGCCCGGCAGTTCACTGGCCTGGGTGATGATCAGCACGACCGCCACCAGCAGGTAGGCCACGGCCATGAAGGGCACCGCCAGCTCGGAGAAGCGAGCGATGGAGCGGATTCCACCAAAGATGATCAGGGCCGTGATGCCCACCAGCACCACCCCGCTGACCCACAACGGCAGGCCAAACGCCCCTTGCAGGGCACCGCTGATGGTATTGGCCTGGACCGAGTTGAAGACGAAACCGAAGGCGAGGATCAGGAACAGCGAAAACAGCACGCCCATCCAGCGCGCCCCGAGACCCTTTTCCATGTAGTAGGCCGGGCCGCCGCGGAACTGCCCCTTGTCGTCACGGGTCTTGAACAACTGGGCCAGGGTCGCCTCGACGAAGCCAGTGGCCATGCCGACCATCGCGATCATCCACATCCAGAACACGGCGCCAGGGCCGCCCAGGGTGATGGCGACGGCGACACCGGCGACGTTGCCGGTCCCGACCCGGGCCGCCAGTGAAGTGCACAATGCCTGGAACGAGGAAATGCCGGAGTCATCCGCCTGGCGACTGCCCTTGAGCACGCTGAAGGTGTGCCCGAAATGGCGGAACTGGATCAGCCCAAGGCGGATGGTGAAGTAGAGGCCGCAGCCCACCAGCAGCCAGATCAGGACCTTGCCCCAGATGAAGCCGTTGAGCGAGTTGACCACTAGGTTGGCCATGTCTTGCATGAGGAACTCCTTGGGCCGCTTGTGGCGGCACTCAGTGAAACGCTGGAATACCCGGATGAAGTATCGCAGCGGAAAGAAGATCTCGCTGGGGCGCCCGGCAGCCGACTGAGAGGCAGCGCATGGCGTCCGCGAAGCCACACGGGCCTTGAGACGAGATCAGACGTTCAAAGTGGCGGATCAGCGCCCGATTTCGAGCAACTCCCGGACGGGCGCGAACGAACGCCGGTGGATCGCCGTGGGACCGAGGCGCTTCAGCGCCTCGAGGTGCACAGGGGTGGGATAGCCCTTGTGTCCGGCCAGGCCGTAGCCTGGGTAGAGCGTGTCCAGCTCGGCCATTTCACGGTCTCGGGAGACCTTGGCCAGAATGGACGCGGCCGCAATCGCGGGGACTTTCGCATCCCCCTGGACAACAGGTGCACAGGGTACCGCGAGCCTGGGGCAGCGATTGCCGTCGATGAGGGCCAGTTTCGGGGTCACGGAGAGCCCCTCCACCGCACGCTGCATGGCCAGCATGGTGGCGTGCAGGATGTTCAGTTGGTCGATTTCCTCGACCTCGGCCCGAGCAATGCACCAGGCCAGTGCCTTCTCGCGAATCTCGTCGAACAGCGCCTCGCGGCGTGCCTCGGAGAGCTTCTTGGAGTCGTTCAGCCCCTGAATCGGGCGTGCAGGGTCGAGGATCACCGCAGCCGTGACGACCGGGCCGCACAGCGGGCCCCGGCCAACTTCGTCAACGCCTGCCACCAGTTCCTCGACCAGGTCGAAGTCCATGCCCATCTGCATCAGCGTGCCTCCGCCAGTTGCAATACCGCCAGGGCGGCCTCTGCGGACGCATCACGACGCAGGGCGCGATGAATGGTGTCAAAGCCTTCGGTCTGTACCTCGCCGTCGTCGAGCAACGGCGACAGGGTCTGGGCCAGCGCTTCGGGGGTCGCAGCGTCCTGGATCAGCTCCGGCACGAGCAGGCGCTGGGCCAGCAGGTTCGGCAACGATACATAAGGGCTCTTCACCAGACGTCGCAAAATCTTGTAAGTGAGCGGCGCCAGACGATAGGCCACCACCATCGGGCGCTTATAGAGCAGCGCCTCCAAGGTGGCCGTACCGGAAGCGATCAGAACGGCATCGCAGGCAGCCAGCGCCAGATGAGAACGCCCATCGAGCAAGGTCAGCGGCAGGTCACGTCCCGCGAGCATCTGCTCCAATTGCTCACGGCGCGCGGCATTCGCGCACGGCAATACGAACTCGATTCCGGGGCGCAGCGCACGAAGCTGCTCGGCTGCATCCAGGAACAGCGCGCCAAGCTTGCCCACTTCGCCCCCCCGACTGCCGGGCATGAGCGCCACAACGTTGGACTCGACCGGCAGATCGAGGGCCAGGCGAGCAGCAGCACGATCAGCCTTGAGGGGGATGGTGTCCGCCAGCGGGTGACCAACGAAGCGGACAGGCACCTGATGCTCTTCGTAGAAGCGCGCCTCAAAGGGGAACAGGGTCAGCATCAGGTCGCAGGCATCACGAATCTTCAGCACCCGCTTCTGTCGCCAGGCCCACACCGAGGGGCTGACATAGTGCACGGTGCGGATACCCGCCTGATGCAGCTTGAGCTCGACGCCCAGATTGAAATCGGGCGCATCGATACCGATGAAGACATCGGGTCGGGCGTCGGTCAGGGTACGGATGAGGTGTTTGCGTCGCCGTAGCAGTTCGGGCAAGCGACCAAGCACCTCCACCAGGCCCATCACCGCCAGGCGCTCCATGGGGAAATAGGGAAGCAGCCCCTCGGCTTCCATCAAGGGACCGCCGACGCCGATGAACTCGACATCGGGGCGTTGGGCCTTGAGGGCTTTCATCAGGCCGGAGCCAAGGATGTCACCGGACGCCTCGCCAGCGACCAGCGCGATGCGCAGGGGACGGGCCATGGCTCAGCGAGTGATGCCGCGGGTGGACGACTGGATGGAGTCGCGGAAGACGGCCACCTCGGGGAACTGGACAGCGGATTCAGCCAGTTCGGCCAGCGCCTGCTCGACCGTCAGGCCCTGGCGATAAACCACTTTATAAGCCCTTCGCAACGCCTGGATGGCCTCGGCACTGAAACCGCGACGGCGCATGCCCTCGAAGTTCATGCTGCGAGCCTCGGCCGGGTTGCCGAACACGGTGACATAGGCCGGAACGTCCTTGCCGATTGCGGTGCCCATGCCGGAGAAGCTGTGCGCGCCGATGCGGCAGAACTGGTGGACCAGGGTGAAGCCGGAGAGGATGGCCCAGTCATCGACATGGACATGCCCCGCCAAGGCGGTGTTGTTGACCAGGATGCAATGGTTGGCAATCACGCTGTCATGCCCCACATGCACGTAGGCCATCAGCAGGTTGTGGTCGCCGATGGTGGTCTCGCCACGGTCCTGGATCGTACCGCGATGGATAGTGACACCTTCACGGATCACATTGTGATCGCCGATCACCAGGCGAGTAGGCTCACCCTTGTACTTCAGGTCGGGGGTGTCTTCCCCGACCGAGGAGAATTGGTAGATACGATTGTGACTACCAATGCGGGTCGGTCCCTTGATGACCACATGCGGACAGACCACGGTACCCTCGCCGATTTCCACATCGGGTCCAATGATCGACCAGGGGCCGACCTGAACACCATCCGCCAGCTTTGCCGACGGATCGATGATGGCGCGAGGGTCAATCAAACTCATAGTTTGCGTTCCGCACAGATGATCTCGGCCGAGCAGACTTCCTTGCCATCGACGTTGGCCTTGCATTCGAACTTCCAGATCCCGCGTTTGACGCTGAGGAAACGCGCCTCGAGGATCAGCTGGTCGCCCGGCAGCACAGGCTGGCGGAAACGCAGCTTGTCCGAACCCACAAAGTAGTAGAGGGTGCCGTCGGCCGGTTTGACGTCGAGCATCTTGAAACCAAGGATCCCCGCCGCCTGGGCCATCGCCTCGATGATCAGCACGCCCGGCATGATGGGGTGCTCAGGGAAATGGCCGTTGAAGAATGGCTCGTTGATGCTGACATTCTTGTAGGCGCGAATGCGCTTGCCCTCGATATCCAGGTCCACGACCCGATCCACCAGAAGGAAAGGGTAGCGGTGCGGCAGATATTCGCGAATCTCGTTGATGTCCATCATATTCCTGGAGCCTTGAATGGGGATTTGGGACGCGCGGCGCTGCGCGGGTCACGCATCAGATGAAGCATCCCCGCCCGGGGTCACTGCCGCCAGGCGCTTTTCCAGCTGTTGCAGGCGACGCGCCATGTCGTCCAGTTGACGAATCCGAGCGGCGCTCTTCTTCCAATCCGCCGCGGTCTGCATGGCGGTACCGGAGGAGTAGGCACCCGGTTCGGTGATGTTGCGGGTCACCATGGTCATTCCGGTGACGAACACGTTGTCGCACACCTCGATGTGCCCGACCATGCCGACGCCGCCTGCAATCATGCAGTTGCGGCCGATCTTGGTGCTGCCCGAGATGCCCACGCAGCCAGCCATGGCGGTATTGTCACCGACCTGCACGTTGTGGGCGATCATGATCTGGTTGTCCAGTTTCACACCGTTGCCGATGAGCGTGTCGGACAGGGCGCCACGGTCGATGGTGGTGTTGGCACCGACCTCGACATCGTCGCCCAGGGTCACGCCACCGATCTGCGCGATCTTCTGCCAGGCGCCCTTTTCCTTGGCGAAACCGAAGCCTTCGCCGCCGATCACGGCGCCGGACTGGATGACCACTCGCTTGCCGATCTTCACGTCGTGATAGAGGGTCACGCGCGGAGCCAGCCAGCCGCCTTCGCCGATGACGCTACGCGCACCGATGACACTGTAGGCACCGATGGTGACGCCAGGGCCTATGCAGGCACCTGACTCGATCACGACGCCGGGACCGATACTCGCACTCGGGTCGACCTGTGCATCCACAGCGACAACGGCGGACGGGTGGATACCCGCAGCAGCGACCGGCTTGGGATCGAACAGGTGCGACAGGCGCGCATACGCCAGGTAGGGGTCCGGCACCACCAGCGCATCCCCCGCAAACCCTTCGGCATCACCTGCAGTCAGCAGCACGGCACCGGCACGGGTCTCCGCAAGGAACTTGCGGTACTGAGGGTTGGCCAGGAAGGTCAGTTGATCCGAGCTGGCATCCTGCAGAGTAGCCAGCCCGCTGATCAGACGCGCTTCATTGCCGCGCACAGTGGCGCCAAGGCGCTCGGCCAACTGGCCGAGGGTGTAAGAGACGGCTGTCATGTTCAGCGCAGCTGGTTCATGCGCTCGATGACTTGGCGGGTGATGTCGAACTGCGGCTTCACGTCGATCACGGCACCACGCTCGAGCACCAGGTCATAAGAGCCCTTCTTCAGGACTTCTTCGACGGCCTGGTCCAGCTTCGGCTTCAGTTGCTTGAGCATGTCGCGATCGGCAACGGCCTTGGCTTCGTTCAGTTCCTTGGACTGGAACTGGAAGTCACGTGCCTTCTGCTTGAACTCGAGTTCGAGGCGCTCACGCTCGGCCTGCTGCATCTTCTCGCCATCCTTGACCAGACGGTCCTGAATGCGCTTGGCGTCGCTTTCCAGAGTCTTGAGCTTGTTCAGTTGGGGGCCAAATTTCTTCTCGGCATCGACGGCGTACTTCTTGGCAGCGTCGGACTCCAGGAGCGCCATTTGGTAGTTCAGTACCGCGATCTTCATTTCGGCAAACGCCGGGGTGGCCATCATGGCCGCGGCTACCAGAACGAGTTGAGTCAACTTACGCACGATGCACTCCTGCAACAAATACTGTTGTCGTCTTGATCAAAACACTTAGAAGGTCTGGCCCAGGGAGAACTGGAACACCTGGGTGTCGGCATTGTCGGGCTTCTTGATCGGCATGCCCAGGCTGAAGCTCAGCGGGCCCAGCGCAGTGATCCAGGTCAGCCCTACACCCACCGAGCTGGCAAGGTCGCCCAGGTTGATGTTGCTGCAGTTCTTCGCGGTGGACGAGCAACTGGTGTCGAACACGTTGCCCACATCCCAGAACAGCACGGTACGCAGCTGACGCTGGTCTTTCACGAAAGGCAGCGGGAACAGGTATTCGACGCCGCCCTGTACCAATACGTTGCCACCGAAAGGCAACGGGTCCTGATCCGGGTCAGCCAGGGTTCCGGGGTTGGTACCCTTGCTCGGTGTGCTGCGTGGACCGAGGCTGCTGTCCTCGAAACCACGAACGGAATTGAAACCACCGGCGAAGTAATGCTCGTAGAACGGCAACTCCGAAGTGGAGCCGTAGCTGTCGCCATAGCCCAGCTCCGTGTGCCAGCGCAGAGCGGTGTTCTGGGTCAGCGGGGTGAAGATCTGGCCACGGTAGTCGAGCTTGTAGAACGACAGGTCGCTGCCGGGAATGGTGGTCTCCAGCACCAGGCTCTGGGAGTGGCCTCGGGTCGCCATGACGCCCTTGTTGAGGGTGGACTCGGACCAGCCGATCGAACCCTTGAAGTTCAGGTACTTGTCGCCTTCGTTCTTGATGAAGTTGAAGATCTCATCAACGGTGTAGCGGCCCGTCCCGATTTCGTCCTGCTGTACGGTCAGGCCGAAGGTCAGGCGTGAGGTCTCGCTGATCGGGTAGCCAACGCTCACACCAGCACCCAGGCTGTCCACGGAGTAGCTGGAAACGTCCACGTCCAGCTTGTCGTAGTCAGTGGTGCGGTAGAAGGCGTTATAGCCCAGGCTGACGCCATCGACGGTCCAGTAGGGGTCGACAAAACCGAAGTTGTAGCGGGTCTGATACTCGGAACGGGTCAGGCCGATGCTGACCTTGTTGCCGGTACCAAGGAAGTTGTTCTGGCTGATGGAGCCGCCCAGGATCAGACCGGCGCTCTGGGCGAAGCCCACGCTGGCGGTGATCGAGCCGGAGGGTTGCTCTTCCACGCTGTAGTTCACGTCCACCTGGTCATCAGTGCCCGGCACCTGTGGAGTTTCGACGTTAACTTCCTTGAAGAAACCCAGGCGCTCGAGTCGGGTCTTGGACTGGTCGATCAGGTAGGTCGAGGCCCAGCCACCTTCCATCTGACGCATCTCGCGGCGCAGCACCTGATCTTCGGTCTTGGTGTTGCCGCGGAAATTGATGCGGTTGACATAGGCGCGCTTGCCCGGGTCGACGGCGAAGGTCACGGAGACGGTGTGGTCATCGTCGTGAGTCTGTGGGATACCGTTGACGTTGGCGAAGGTGTAGCCCTCATTACCCAGGCGACGGGTGATCAGTTCGGACGTAGTGGTCATCACCTTGCGGGAGAACACCTGCCCTTCCTTGACCAGCAGCAATGCCTTCACTTCCTCCTCGGGAACCTTGAGGTCGCCGGAGAGCTTCACGTCGCGAATGGTGTACTTCTGGCCTTCATCAACGTTGACGGTGATGTAGACGTGCTTCTTGTCGGGCGTGATAGACACCTGGGTAGAGGAGATGTCCATGTTGATGTAGCCGCGATCCAGGTAATAGGAGCGCAGGCGTTCCAGGTCACCGGAGAGCTTTTCGCGGGCGTACTTGTCGTCGTTCTTGAAGAAAGACAGCCAGTTGGTGGTCTTCAGCTCGAACAGATTGATCAGGTCTTCGTCGGGGAACACGGTGTTGCCGACAACGTTGATGTGCTGGATCGCCGCGACCGTACCTTCATTGATGTTGATTTTCAGCGCGACGCGGTTGCGCGGCTGGGGAATCACATCGGCCTCGATCTCGGCGGAGTAGCGGCCCTGGGCCACGTACTGCCGCTGCAGCTCGTTGCGCACGCCTTCAAGGGTCGCACGCTGGAAGATCTCACCTTCGGAGAGGCCAGATTGCTTCAGCCCCTTGAGCAGGTCTTCGGTGCTGATGGCCTTGTTGCCCTCGATCTCGATGCTGGAGATGGACGGGCGTTCGACTACGCTGATAACCAGCACGCTGCCATCGCGGCCAAGCTGGATGTCTTGGAAGAAGCCGGTCTTGAACAGGGAACGGGTGGCCTCGACCAGGCGACGATCATCAACCTGGTCGCCCACATTCAGCGGCAGGGCGCCGAACACACTGCCTGCGGATACACGCTGCAGGCCGTTGACGCGGATGTCGGAGATGGTGAAGGACTCGGCGTGAACTTTGCCGATCATGAGTGCGGCAAACACCGCGGTTAGCAGCAGGCGTTTCATGAAGTCCTTTTTTTCCAACTGATAATAAGGAATCTGCCGCATAGCGCGGCAGATCCGGAATTCAGTGACGCGTTACAGTCGGCTCAAGTCATTCACCAGGGCCAGAAGCATGACCCCAACGACCAGACTGATACCGATCTGTACCCCCCAAGCTTGCACCCGTTCTGACAATGGGCGGCCACGCGTCCACTCGATCAGGTAAAACAGCAGGTGCCCCCCATCAAGGACGGGAACTGGCAGTAGATTGAGAACCCCCAGGCTTATGCTCAGGTAGGCCAGGAAATTCAGGAAATCCCCCACGCCCGACTGGGCCGAAGCGCCCGCCACTTTAGCAATGGTTATCGGCCCGCTCAAGTTTTTTACCGAGAGCTCGCCGAGCAACATTTTCTTTAGGGAATCCAGAGTTAGCAGACTCATGGACCAAGTGCGTGCCGCTGCCTCAGCGACCGCATCCAGCGGCCCGAAGGCCACCTCGCGGAGCATTTCCGGCGGCCAGTCGACCGGCTTGACACCCACACCCATGAAACCCCGGCGTGCCTCGCCCTCCCCAGCACTGCCCAGGGTGATGGAGACCTCAGCTACGCTGCCGGCACGCTCATAGCGGACCAGGACTGGCTGACCGGCACGGGGGCGGACGTAGTCCACCAACTGCTGCCAGTCGTCCAGACGAACATCGTCCAGCGCGAGAATGCGATCCCCCACCTGCAGCCCGGCAACCTTGCCGGGCCCATCCGGCACTTCACCCACCACAGGCGGCAAGGCCGGGCGCCAAGGCGTGATACCGAGCGAACCGATGGTATCGGGCTCTTCAGCACCCTTGAGCCAGTTATCGAGCTGCAGTTGCACGGACGCATCGACGCTTGAGCCGGGCTCGCGAACCTGCACATCCAGTGTTCCGGACTCCCCCAGGCGACGCACGAGCTGGAGATTGACGCCGCCCCACCCGGTCACCGCCTTGCCGTCCACAGCGACGATTTCCTGCCCAGGCATCAGGCCGGCACGCGCCGCGATACTATCCGGCGCAACGGCGCCGACCACCGGGCGAACCTGCTGACTGCCCAGCATGGCCAACACCCAGAAGAACACCAGCGCCAGAATGAAGTTGGCCACCGGCCCCGCCGCGACGATGGCGATACGCTGGCCGACAGGCTTTCGATTGAAGGCTTGATCGAGCTGTTCGGGCGGAACCTCGACATCGACCTCACGCTCATCGAGCATCTTGACGTAGCCGCCCAGCGGGATGGCAGCGATGACGAACTCCGTGCCATGGCGGTCATGCCAACGCACCAGCGGCGTACCGAAGCCTACGGAGAATCGCAGCACCTTGACGCCACAGCGACGGGCCACCCAGAAGTGCCCGAACTCGTGGAAAGTCACCAGCACCCCGAGTGCTACCAGGGTGCCCACGAACATGTATAGCGCGCTCATCGAATCACCTTCGGGCTCAACGCCCGTTCCGAACCAGCCATTGCTGAGCCGCTGCACGGGCGCGAGCGTCCGCCTCGACCACGGCGTCGAGCGATTCGACCGCCAGCGCCGCCTCTCGGTTCAGCACCTGGTCGATGATACTCGCGATCTCGGTGAAGCGAATCCGCCGCTCAAGGAATGCCGCAACGGCAACTTCGTTGGCAGCATTGAGCATGGCCGGTGCACTGCCACCCGCCTCGGCCGCCTGACGAGCCAGGCGCAGGCAGGGAAAACGCCCCTCATCGGGCTCCTGGAAATCGAGCCGACCGACGCGGAAAAGATCGAGCGGCGCGACACCGGAATCCACCCGCTCCGGCCAGGCAAGCGCATGGGCTATCGGCGTCCGCATGTCGGGGTTACCGAGCTGCGCCAGCACTGAACCATCGACATAGTCGACCAGGGAATGAATGACGCTCTGCGGGTGGATCACCACCTCGACCTGGGAAGGTGCCGCATCGAACAGCCAGCAGGCCTCGATCAACTCCAACCCCTTGTTCATCATGCTGGCCGAATCGACAGAGATCTTCCGCCCCATGGACCAGTTGGGATGAGCGCACGCCTGCTCCGGCGTGACATTGTCCAGCGCTTCCAGAGGCGTCTCGCGGAAAGGCCCTCCAGAGGCCGTGAGCAGGATGCGCCGTACGCCGACCTGCGCCAGGCCACGCCCATAGTCTCCGGGCAGGCACTGGAAGATCGCATTGTGCTCACTGTCGATCGGCAGCAGCACTGCACCATGGCGGCGCACTGCCTGGATGAACAGGGCACCGGACATCACCAACGCTTCCTTGTTGGCCAGCAGGACACGCTTGCCCGCTTCGACCGCTGCCAGGGTCGGACGCAACCCGGCCGCGCCGACGATGGCGGCCATTACCGTATCCACGTCCGGATGTGCGGCGACTTCACATAGCCCCGCCTCTCCCGACAACACCTGGGTCCCGAGACCGGCAACCACCAGCGCCTCCTGCAGGACGCGCGCTGCTGGCGCATCCGGCACCACCGCGAAACGTGGCCGATGGCGCATGCACAGGGTTTGCAGTTCAGCCAGGCGGGAAAAGCCGCTGATAGCGAAGACTTCATAACGCAAAGGGTGGCGAGCAATCACATCCAGGGTGCTGAGCCCGATGGAGCCCGTGGCCCCCAGCACCGAAACGCGCAGAGGACGGCTCACAATGCGCCCCAACCCGCGGCCCACAACAGGGTGGCGAACACAGGGATAGCGGCGGTCAGACTGTCTATGCGATCCAGCACACCGCCATGACCGGGCAGCAGGCTGCTGCTGTCCTTGATGCCGGACTGGCGCTTGAACATGCTCTCGGTCAGATCACCTACCACCGAGATAAGCACCACCACGGCCGCGCCCAGCAACCCCAGCACGAGCTCACCGGTGGACCAACCGCGGTAGAGACCGACACACAGAGTGATGACGAGGCAGGTGATGAGCCCGCCGATCAGCCCTTCCCAACTCTTGCCGGGACTCACCGCGGGAGCCAGCTTGCGCTTGCCGAAGGTCTTGCCGGAGAAGTAGGCACCGATGTCAGCCGCCCAGACCAGCACCATGACTGCCAGGATGAGCAGATTAGCCAGCGGCCACTGCTTGAACAGCACCAGCCCTTGCCAGGCCGGCAGCAGGATCAGCAGACCGATCACCCACTTGCTGGCCTGGGCCCGCCAATGCCGACTGCTTTCGGGATAGCCCAGCACCAGGACGGTGGCAGCCCCCCACCAGAGCACGCCCAGCAGCAGGACCAGCGGCGCCAACGCCGGCAATTGATAAAGGGCCAGCAGCGCCACGGCGACGACAGCGGCATAGCCGATACGGACGCCCTGGGACTCATGCCCTGCCAGGCGCGCCCACTCCCAAGCTCCAAGCGTCACCACGGCACCGATGAACAGCGCAAAGGCCGCTCCATCCAGGAGGAAGAAGCCACCAAGGGCGAGCGGCAGCAGCACCAGAGCGGTGATGATTCGTTGCTTGAGCATCAGGGACGGGCCTCGGCCTCTATTTGTTCACTGGTCTTGCCGAAGCGGCGCTGGCGCGTCGCGAAGTCCGCCAGAGCCTTGCGCATGGCGTCATGCTTGAAGTCGGGCCAGAACAGATCGGAAAAATAAAGCTCGGCGTATGCCAGCTGCCAGAGCAGGAAATTACTGATGCGATGCTCACCACCGGTGCGGATGCACAGGTCGGGGAGCGGCAGGTCACCCGTGGCCAGGCAGTTCTGCAGGAGCCCGGGCGTGATCTCGTCCACCTGGAGGTGGCCGGCCTGGACTTCGCGCGCCAGCCGTTGCGCAGCCTGGGTGATATCCCACTGCCCGCCGTAGTTGGCGGCGATCTGCAAGGTGAAACGATTGTGCCCCGCCGTCAGCAGTTCGGCCTCGCGCATGGCGGCCTGCAGCTCGGGGTGGAAACGGGAACGGTCGCCGATGATACGCAGACGGATGCCGTTGTCATTGAGCCGCCGCGCCTCGCGCCGCAGGGCGCCGAGGAACAGCTCCATGAGCGCGCTGACCTCGTCGGCCGGCCGCTGCCAGTTCTCACTGGAGAAGGCGAACAGGGTGAGCACATCCACCCCTGCATCCGCGCAGACCTCAATGACCGCACGGACCGCGTCGACGCCGGCCTTGTGGCCGGCGACGCCGGGGAGCAGGCGCTTCTTGGCCCAGCGATTGTTGCCATCCATGATGATCGCCACATGCCGCGGGACCGCTGGAGAAACGCCTTTCTTTTCCATTTCAGAACGCCGTCAGACCGCCATCAGGTCGGCTTCTTTGGCCTCCAGGGCCTTGTCGATCTCGCCAACGTACTTGTCGGTGAGCTTCTGGACCTCATCAGCAGCACGACGCTCTTCGTCTTCGCTGATTTCCTTTTCCTTCACCAGGTCCTTCAGCTGAGCGAGCGCATCACGACGGATGTTGCGCACGGCCACGCGGGAGTTCTCGGCTTCGGCGCGGGCCTGCTTGGTGTAACCCTTGCGGGTTTCCTCGGTCAGGGCCGGCATCGGAACGCGAATGGTGGTGCCGGCGGTAGCCGGATTCAGGCCCAGGTCGGAGGTCATGATGGCCTTCTCGACCGCCTGGATCATGCTCTTGTCGAACACGGTCAGGGCCAGGGTGCGGGAGTCCTCGGCCACTACGTTGGCGACCTGGCGCAGAGGAGTATCGGCGCCGTAGTAGGAGACCATCACGCTGTCCAGGATGCTCGGGTGAGCACGGCCGGTGCGGATCTTGGCGAAGGCGTGATCCAGGGCCTCCAGGGTTTTCTTCATGCGCTCCTGCGCGTCCTTCTTGATCTCGTTGATCATTGTTCGCCCTCCTCGATCAGGGTTCCTTCGGCACCGCCCACCACGATATTCAGCAGGGCACCGGGCTTGTTCATATTGAAGACCCGCAGCGGCATCTGCTGGTCACGGCACAGGCAGATGGCGGTCAGGTCCATCACCCCCAGCTTGCGATCCAGCACCTCGTCGTAGGTCAGGCGCTCGAACTTCTCGGCATTGGGGTCCTTGAAGGGATCGGCAGTGTACACGCCATCCACCTTGGTCGCCTTCAGCACGACGTCGGCATCGATCTCGATGGCCCGCAGGCAGGCAGCCGAGTCAGTGGTGAAGAAGGGGTTGCCGGTGCCGGCGGAGAAGATCACCACTTCACCACTCTTGAGGTGGCGCATCGCCTTGCGGCGGTCGTAGTGATCAGTCACGCCAACCATGGAGATGGCCGACATCACCAGCGCGGGAATGTTGGAGCGCTCCAGGGCATCGCGCATGGCCAGGCCGTTCATCACGGTGGCCAGCATGCCCATGTGGTCGCCGGTCACCCGGTCCATGCCGGCCGCACTGAGGGCCGCGCCACGGAACAGGTTGCCACCACCGATCACCAGGCCGACCTGGACACCGATGCCGACCAGTTGACCGATCTCCAGCGCCATGCGGTCCAGGACTTTCGGATCGATACCGAACTCCTCGGACCCCATCAGCGCTTCGCCGCTGAGTTTGAGCAGAATGCGTTTATAGCGAGGTTGACGACCACTCACCTGCTGAGCCATTACGAGTCTCTCCTGCGGCGTTTTTCGAATTCATGGGCCAAAGGCCCGGTACGCGGGGCACGGCACTGGCCGTGCCGATGGCGAACGCCAGGCGCACGCCACGGAACCTGCCCCAAATGGGTTCCCCAGTTTGACGAAGAGGCCGCGCGCGTGAGCGGGCAGCCTCTTGCGGGGCGACAGCCGAGGCCGTCTTATTGCTGGGTGGCAGCGACCTGGGCAGCTACTTCAGCAGCGAAGTCCACTTCCACCTTCTCGATGCCCTCGCCCACTTCGAAGCGAACGAAGGAAACGATTTCAGCACCGGCTTTCTTGGCCAGCTCGCCGACCTTGACTTCCGGGTCCTTGACGAACGGCTGCTCGACCAGGCTGGCCTCGGCCAGGAACTTGGAGATACGGCCTTTGACCATGTTCTCCACGATGTTCTCCGGCTTGCCGGCAATCTTGTCGGCATTCAGGGCCAGGAAGATTTCCTTTTCCTTGGCGATGGCTTCTTCGGAAACCTCGGAGGCGTTCAGGAACTGCGGGTTGCTAGCAGCGACGTGCATGGCGATGTCTTTGGCCAGCTCGACGTTGCCGCCCTTCAGGCTCACCAGAACACCGATGCGGTGGCCGTGCAGGTAGGCACCGACGATGTCACCCTCGACACGGGCCAGGCGGCGGATATTGACGTTCTCGCCGGTCTTGGCAACCAGGGCCAGGCGGGCGTCTTCACGGGAGGCGACCAGCGGAGCAGCGTCGGTCAGCTTCTCGTTGAAGGCTTGCTCGACGGAGGCGGCAACGAAAGCCTTGAAGTCGTCCTGCAGAGCCAGGAAGTCGGTCTGGGAGTTGACTTCGATGATGACGGCAGCCTTGTTGTCGTCAGCGATCTTGACCGCGATGGAGCCTTCGGCAGCGATGTTGCCGGACTTCTTGGCGGCCTTGATGGCGCCAGCGGCGCGCATGTCGTCGATGGCCTTCTCGATGTCACCACCAGCGGCGGTCAGGGCCTTCTTGCAATCCATCATGCCCAGGCCGGTGCGCTCGCGCAGTTCTTTCACCAGGGCTGCAGTAATCTCTGCCATGTCGCAATCCTCTTGAATAGGTTTTCAACCATTCAGCCCGGCAACCCGGGCAGACAATTCTGTGAGGTGGCAAAAAGGGGGCCTAGCCCCCTTCCTGCGCACCGGGTAACGCTGGAGCGCTCCGAAATCAGCCTTCGGCTGCCTCGGAAGCCGCTTCCTCGACGAACTCGTCCGGACCGCCAGCAGCGTTCTGACGACCGCGAATAACGGCGTCGGCCATGGCAGCCAGGTACAGCTGAACGGCGCGAATGGCATCGTCGTTACCGGGGATGACGTAGTCAACGCCTTCCGGGCTGCTGTTGGTATCGACAACGCCGATGACCGGAATGCCCAGCTTGTTGGCTTCGGTGATGGCGATGCGCTCGTGGTCGACGTCGATCACGAACAGAGCATCCGGCAGACCGCCCATGTCCTTGATACCACCCAGGCTGCGCTCGAGCTTCTCGAGGTCGCGAGTGCGCATCAGGGCTTCTTTCTTGGTCAGCTTGGCGAAGGTGCCGTCCTGGGCCTGGGTTTCCAGGTCGCGCAGGCGCTTGATGGACTGACGGATGGTCTTGTAGTTGGTCAGCATGCCGCCCAGCCAGCGGTGATCGACGTACGGGGAGCCGCAACGAGCAGCTTCTTCGCGGACGATCTTGCCAGCGGAACGCTTGGTGCCGACGAACAGGATCTTGTTCTTGCCTGCAGCCAGCTTCTCAACGAAGGACAGGGCCTCGTTGAACATCGGCAGGGTTTTTTCCAGGTTGATGATGTGGATCTTGTTGCGCGCGCCGAAAATGTACTTGCCCATTTTCGGGTTCCAGTAACGGGTCTGGTGGCCGAAGTGCACACCGGCCTTCAGCATGTCGCGCATGTTGACTTGGGACATCTCAATTCCTCGATAAGTCGGGTTAGGCCTCCACGTATCCCGATATCCAACCCTTGCGGGCACCCAGGAGACCGTGTCGATACGTGTGTGGGTTTGAGCCTTGCGGGCACCACTGCCCGTAAAGCGGCGCGTTTTATAGCATAAAAAGTGGCAGCAAGCTACATGGAACCGGCAAGCCGGACGGGGCACGCCGCGCCCTCGCGGCTTCTGGCTTGCCGCTCGAAGCTGATAAGATTGCCGCCTTCATACGGATACGCCTGAGAACCGCCATGACCGTCACCATCAAGACCGCCGACGAAATCGAGAAAATGCGCGTGGCAGGCCGCCTGGCCGCCGAAGTGCTGGAGATGATCGGCGAGCACGTCAAGCCCGGGGTGACCACCGAAGAGCTCGACCGCATCTGCCACGACTACATCGTCAACGTCCAGCAGGCGATTCCCGCCCCGCTGAACTACAAGGGCTTCCCCAAGTCCATCTGCACCTCCATCAACCACGTCGTCTGCCACGGCATCCCCAACGAGAAGCCGCTGAAGGATGGCGACACCCTGAACATCGACGTGACCGTCATCAAGGACGGCTACCACGGTGACACCAGCCGCATGTTCCACGTCGGCAAGGTGCCGGTCTGGGCCGAGCGCCTGTCCCAGGTGACCCAGGAATGCATGTACAAGGCCATCGAACTGGTCAAGCCGGGCTGCCGCCTGGGCGACATCGGCGAGGTGATCCAGAAGCACGCCGAGAAGAACGGTTTCTCGGTGGTCCGCGAGTTCTGCGGCCATGGCATCGGCGCCGTGTTCCACGAAGAGCCCCAGGTGCTGCACTACGGCCGTGCCGGCACCGGCATGGAGCTGAAGGAAGGTATGACCTTCACCATCGAACCGATGATCAACCAGGGCCGCCCCGAGACCAAGGTACTGGGCGACGGCTGGACCGCCATCACCAAGGACCGCAAGCTCTCCGCCCAATGGGAGCACACCATCCTGGTGACCGCCGACGGCTACGAGATCCTCACCCTGCGCAGCGACGACACCCTGCCGCGCACCGCCCCCTGATCGTTTCCTCCATATAAGGAAGGCCGTAGATGCCGCAGGTTGATCCCGAGCTTTTCGACCGCGGCCAGTTCCAGGCCGAACTGGCGCTGAAGTCCAGCCCCATCGCCGCGTTCAAGAAGGCCATCCGCCAGGCCAAGGATGTACTCGACGCCCGTTTCGCCAGCGGCCGGGACATCCGCCGCCTGGTCGAGGACCGCGCCTGGTTCGTCGACCAGATCCTGCGTGAGGCCTGGGCACGCTTCGACTGGAGCGAAGACGCCGACATCGCCTTGCTGGCGGTCGGCGGCTACGGCCGGGGCGAACTGCACCCCTACTCCGACATCGACCTGCTGATCCTGCTGGACAGCGCCGACCACGAGACCTTCCGCGAACCGATCGAAGGCTTCCTCACCCTGCTCTGGGACATCGGCCTGGAAGTCGGCCAGAGTGTGCGCTCCGTCAACGAATGCGCCGAAGAGGCCCGTGCCGACCTCACCGTCGTCACCAACCTGATGGAAAGCCGCACCATTGCCGGGCCGGAATCTCTGCGCCGGCGCATGCAGGAGGTCACCAGCTCGGAGCGGATGTGGGCCAGCAAGGACTTCTTCCTAGCAAAGCGCCAGGAGCAGAAGGCCCGCCACGCCAAGTACAACGACACCGAGTACAACCTCGAGCCCAACGTGAAGGGCTCCCCCGGCGGCCTGCGTGACATCCAGACCATCCTCTGGGTCGCCCGCCGCCAGTTCGGCAGCCTCAACCTGCACGCTCTGGCCAAGGAAGGATTCCTCGTGGAGAGCGAATGCAGCATGCTCGCCTCCAGCCAGGAGTTCCTCTGGAAGGTCCGCTACGCCCTGCACATGCTCGCCGGCCGCGCCGAAGACCGCCTGCTGTTCGACCACCAGCGCAAGCTCGCCGGCCTGCTCGGCTTTCACGGCAGCGACGCCAAGCAGGCTATCGAACACTTCATGCAGAAGTACTATCGCGTGGTCATGGCCGTCGCCGAGCTCAGCGACCTGATCAACCAGCACTTCGAAGAGGTCATCCTGCGCAGCGGCGAGAACACGGTCGCCCAGCCGCTCAACAGCCGCTTCCAACTGCGTGACGGCTACATCGAAGTGGCCCACCCCAACGTCTTCAAGCGCACCCCCTTCGCCCTGCTGGAGATCTTCGTGCTGATGGCCCAGCACCCGGAGATCAAGGGCGTGCGCGCCGATACCATCCGGCTGCTGCGTGACAGCCGCCACCTGATCGACGACGACTTCCGCAGCGACATCCGCAACACCAGCCTGTTCATCGAGCTGTGCAAGTCCCCCCAGGGCATCCACCGCAACCTGCGCCGCATGAACCGCTACGGCATCCTCGGGCGCTACCTGCCCGAGTTCGGCCACATCATCGGGCAGATGCAGCACGACCTCTTCCACATCTATACGGTCGACGCCCACACCCTCAACCTCATCAAGCACCTGCGCAAGCTCAAGTGGCCGGAGCTGGCGGAGAAGTTCCCCCTCGCCAGCAAGGTCATCGACAAGCTGCCCAAGCCCGAGCTGATCTACATCGCCGGGCTCTACCACGACATCGGCAAGGGCCGCGGCGGTGACCACTCCGAACTGGGCGCCATCGACGCCGAGGCCTTCTGCGCCCGCCACCAGCTGCCGGCCTGGGACTCGCGCCTGGTGGCCTGGCTGGTGCAGAACCACCTGGTGATGTCCACCACCGCCCAGCGCAAGGACCTCTCCGACCCGCAGGTGATCCTCGACTTCGCCCGCCTGGTGGGCGACCAGACGCACCTCGACTACCTCTACGTGCTCACCGTGGCCGACATCAACGCCACCAACCCGAGCCTGTGGAACTCCTGGCGCGCCAGCCTGCTGCGCCAGCTCTACACCGAGACCAAGCGCGCCCTGCGCCGCGGCCTGGAAAACCCGCTGGACCGCGAAGAACAGATCCGTCAGACCCAGGTCGCCGCCATCGACATCCTCGTGCGCAACGGCATCGACCAGGACGACGCCGAACAGCTCTGGGCCCAGCTCGGCGACGACTACTTCCTGCGCCACACCGCCAGCGACGTGGCCTGGCACACCGAAGCCATCCTCCAGCACCCGGACGGCAACGACCCGCTGGTGCTGATCAAGGAAACCGCCCAGCGCGAGTTCGAAGGTGCCACCCAGATCTTCATCTACGCCCCCGACCAGCACGACTTCTTCGCCGTGACCGTGGCGGCGATGAGCCAGCTCAACCTGAACATCCACGACGCGCGGATCATCACCTCCACCAGCCAGTTCACCCTCGACACCTACATCGTGCTGGACACCGCCGGCGGCTCCATCGGCAACGACCCGGCACGCATCCAGGAAATCCGCGAGGGTCTGATCGACGCCCTGAAGAACCCCGACGAGTACCCGGCCATCATCCAGCGCCGCGTCCCGCGCCAGCTCAAGCACTTCGCCTTCCCGCCGGAGGTCACCATCTCCAACGACGCCCAGCGTCCGGTGACCGTGCTGGAAGTGATCGCCCCCGACCGCCCAGGCCTGCTGGCGCGCATCGGACGCATCTTCCTCGACTTCGACCTGTCGCTGCAGAACGCCAAGATCGCCACCCTCGGCGAGCGGGTAGAGGACGTCTTCTTCATCACCGATGCCGACAACCAGCCACTGTCCGACCCCGAGCTCTGCCAGCGCCTGCAGGCGGCCATCGTCTCCCAGCTCTCCGAGGCCAGTGGCCAGAACGCCCAGCTCGGCCGCATCAGCATCTGACGCGCCCGACCGCACCACCAGGAACCACACATGAACGACGCCCTGAACCAGCTGCAGCCCTACCCCTTCGAAAAGCTCCGCGCCCTGCTCGCCGGCGCCCAGCCCCCGGCCGACCGCGCACCCATCGCCCTCTCCATCGGCGAGCCCAAGCACCGCTCGCCGGACTTCGTCGCCAAGGCCCTGGCCGACAACCTCGACCAGCTCGCCGTCTACCCCACCACCCTGGGCATCCCCGCCCTGCGCGAAGCCATTGCCGCCTGGTGCGAGCGCCGCTTCAAGGTGCCAGCCGGCTGGCTCGATGCCGCGCGCCACGTACTGCCGGTCAACGGCACCCGCGAAGCGCTGTTCGCCTTCACCCAGGCCGTGGTCAACCGCGCCGACAACGGCCTGGTGGTCAGCCCGAACCCCTTCTATCAGATCTACGAAGGCGCAGCCCTGCTGGCCGGCGCCGAACCCCACTACCTGCCCTGCGAAGCGGAAAACGGCTTCAACCCCGACTTCGACGCCGTACCGGTCGAGGTGTGGAAGCGCTGCCAGATCCTCTTCCTCTGCTCCCCGGGCAACCCCACTGGCGCGCTGGTGCCGGTGGAGCAACTGAAGAAGCTGATCGCCCTGGCCGACGAACACGACTTCGTCATCGCTGCCGACGAGTGCTACAGCGAGCTGTACTTCGACGAAGCCAACCCGCCGGCCGGCCTGCTCACCGCCTGCGCCGAGCTGGGCCGCAGCGACTTTGCCCGCTGCGTGGTGTTCCACAGCCTGTCCAAGCGCTCCAACCTGCCGGGCCTGCGCTCCGGCTTCGTCGCCGGTGACGCCGCCATCCTCAAGGCCTTCCTGCTGTACCGCACCTACCACGGTTGCGCCATGCCCGTGCAGACCCAACTGGCCAGCGTCGCCGCCTGGAACGACGAGGCCCACGTGCGCGCCAACCGCGACCTGTACCGCGAGAAGTACGACGCCGTGCTCGACATCCTCGGTGGCGTGCTCGACGTGCAGCGCCCGGATGGTGGCTTCTACCTCTGGGCCAAGACCCCGGTGGACGACACGACCTTCACCCGCGAACTCTTCGCCCGCGAGCACGTCACCGTGGTGCCCGGCTCCTACCTCTCCCGTGAAGTGAATGGCATCAACCCGGGTGCCGGCCGCGTGCGCATGGCCCTGGTCGCCCCGCTGGCCGAGTGCGCCGAAGCCGCCGAACGTATCCGCCGCTTCGTCCGCAGCCTCTGACCCGACCGCCCGGTCATCAACCGGGCCGGTGTCACAAAGCGGGACATCCGGGCTTGCCTCCAGGCGCCCGCGCCCCGACTATCCGAGCGCTCATCCAGGGACGGGTGGGCAAGCAGCCCCGGCAGACGCCGGGAGCGGCCACCATGGAACGGGAGTCAGCATGAAAGTCTTCGAAGTCACCATCACCGTCGGCGGCGCCGTCGGCCACGTCATCATCGGCGGCGGCGTCTTCAACGCCAAGGTTCGCGACACCAGCAACAACCGCACCTCGCTCTACACCATCTACATGGCCGGCATCGGCGTTGGCCTGCCCGCCTTCCGCGCCACCTCCAGCACCTTCCGTTTCACCGACGACGACAGCAAGTCATCCGACAGCTTCGAGGGCTACGGCTACATGGGCGGCGTCTCCGTGGAAGCCGGTGCCGGCGTCAAGATCGGCGGCGGCATCAAGATCCCCAACGGCCCGCTGATCCCCACCACCGTCTCCACCGACTACGGCGGCGTCGACATCAGCGTGTCCCACAACGTCACCCGCTGGGCGCTGTGAAGGAGGCTGCATGGACCTTGCACTCAGACTGATCCTCGCCGCGCTGCTCCTGGCCCTGGCGCTCTACCTGCTGCTGCGCCCGGCCCAGGCCGGCGCCGTGCTGGCGCGGTTCTACGGGCGCTACCCGCTGGTGCGCCTGGCACCGACCGAGCAGCTCGCCTCGCGCCCCGCCCTGTTGCGCCTGCTGGGACTCGCCCTGGCCGTCTTGGGCGCCGCTACGCTGCTCCTGTAGCACGCTCCCACGCGGCGTCGGGCGTGGCATAATCGCCGACCGACGCCGCGCGGCTCCTCGCCGCGCGCCCCATGGCCCACCGCGAACCGAGCTGCTCAATGACCATTACCCTCTATGGCATCAAGGCCTGCGACACCATGAAGAAAGCCCGCACCTGGCTCGACGAGCAGGGCGTGAGCTACGCCTTCCACGACTACAAGACCGCCGCCATCGACCGCGCCAGCCTGAAGAAATGGTGCGACGAACACGGCTGGGAAACCGTGCTTAACCGCGCCGGCACCACCTTCCGCAAGCTCGACGACGCGCAGAAGGCCGACCTCGACCAGGCCAAGGCCATCGACCTGATGCTGGCCCAACCCTCGATGATCAAGCGCCCGGTGCTCGACCTCGGTGACCGCACCCTGGTCGGCTTCAAGCCGGACCTCTACGCCGCCGCGCTCAAGTAACCCCGAACACCGAACGGACATCCGACCGCCAGGCACGCGACCGGCAGCGGGCGTCCGAACCACCCTTTCAGAACGAGGAATGTCCATGTCTCACGCACTCTTCAGCATCGCCTTCGGCGTTGGCACCCAGAACCGCCAGGGCAACTGGCTGGAAGTCTTCTACGCACAGCCGCTGCTCAAGCCCACCGAAGCGCTGGTCGCCGCCGTGGCCCCGCTGCTCGGCTACACCGGCGGCAACCAGGCCATCACCCTCAGCAACGCCCAGGCCGCTGACCTGGCCAGCGCCCTGAAAGAGATCGACACCACCCAGGCCGCCCTGCTGACCCGCCTGGCCGAGAGCCACAAGCCGCTGGTCGCCACCCTGCTGGCCGAAGATGCCGCGCTGACCTCCACCCCCGAGGCCTACCTCAAGCTGCACCTGCTCTCCCACCGCCTGGTCAAGCCCCACGGCCTGAACCTCACCGGCATCTTCCCGCTGCTGCCCAACGTGGCCTGGACCAGCGAAGGCGCCGTGGACCTGGCCGAACTGGCCGAGCGCCAACTGGAAGCCCGCCTGAAGGGCAACCTGCTGGAAGTCTTCTCCGTGGACAAGTTCCCGAAAATGACCGACTACGTCGTCCCCGCCGGCGTGCGCATCGCCGACAGCGCCCGCGTGCGCCTGGGCGCCTACATCGGTGAAGGCACCACCGTGATGCACGAAGGCTTCGTCAACTTCAACGCCGGCACCGAAGGCCCGGGCATGATCGAAGGCCGCGTCTCCGCAGGCGTCTTCGTCGGCAAGGGCTCCGACCTGGGCGGCGGCTGCTCCACCATGGGCACCCTCTCCGGTGGCGGCAATATCGTCATCTCCGTGGGTGAAGGCTGCCTGATCGGCGCCAACGCCGGCATCGGCATCCCGCTGGGCGACCGCAACATCGTCGAAGCCGGCCTGTACATCACCGCCGGCACCAAGGTCGCCCTGCTGGACGACCAGAACGCCCTGGTGAAAGTGGTCAAGGCCCGCGACCTGGCCGGCCAGCCCGACCTGCTGTTCCGTCGCAACTCGCAGAACGGCGCCGTCGAGTGCAAGACCAATAAAACAGCCATTGAGCTGAACGAAGCCCTCCACGCCCACAACTAAGCTGCACAGGGAAGCCGGCGTCGGATGCTCCACAGCCTCCGGCACCGGCTTTTCACTTCCCGCCGTCCGGCTTCAGGCCCATCGTCATGCTCCCATCTCCCTGGCGCTCCGACTTCCCCGCCCTCTCGGCCCTCGACGCCGAGGGCCAGACCTACCTGGACAGCGCCGCCACCTCGCAGAAGCCCCAGGCGGTGCTGGATGCGCTGCTCGGCTACTACGCCAGCGGTGCCGCCAACGTGCACCGGGCCCAGCACCTGCCGGGCGAGCGCGCCACCCGCGCCTTCGAAGGCAGCCGCACCCGCGTTGCCCAGTGGCTTAATGCCAAGCACCCTGCACAGATCGTCTTCACCCGGGGCACCACCGAAGCGCTCAACCTCCTGGCCTACGGGCTGGAGCAGCAGTTCCGGCCGGGCGAACGCATCGTCATCAGCGCCCTGGAGCACCACGCCAACCTGCTTCCCTGGCAGCAACTGGCCCGCCGACGCCAGCTCGAACTGGTGGTGCTGCCGCTGGATGCACGGGGTGACATCGACCTCGACCAGGCCCGCCAGTTGATCGACTCGCGCACCCGCCTGCTGGCCGTCAGCCAGTTGTCCAACGTGCTCGGTCGCTGGCAACCCCTCGGCGAACTGCTGGCCCTGGCCCGTGCACAGGGCGCCCTGAGCGTGGTGGATGGCGCCCAGGGAATAGTCCATGGGCGCCATGACGTACAAGCGCTGGGCTGTGACTTCTACGTGTTCTCCGGGCACAAGCTCTACGGCCCGGAAGGCATCGGCGTGCTCTACGGCCGCACCGAAGCCCTGGCCCGCCTGACCCATTGGCAGTTCGGTGGCGAGATGGTGCGCCGTGCGGGCTACCACGACGCCGACTTCCACGATGCCCCGCTGGGCTTCGAGGCCGGCACCCCGGCCATCGCCTCGGTGATCGGCCTCGGCGCTGCACTGGACTACCTCGCCAGCCTCGACGCTGCAGCGGTCAGCGCCCACGAGACGGTGCTCCACGCCAAGCTGATGGCCGGCCTCGCCGCCCGCGACGGCGTGCGCCTGGTGGGTGAGCCCCAGGTGGCGCTGGCCTGCTTCTGCGTCGACGGCGTGCACAACGCCGACCTCGCCCACCTGCTCACCGAGCAGGGCATCGCCGTGCGTGCCGGGCACCACTGCGCCATGCCGCTGTACCAGGGGCTCGGACTCAGCGGCGCGATCCGCGTGTCCCTCGGGCTCTATAACGACGGCGCTGACCTGGAGCGCTTCCTCTCAGCCCTGGACAATGCCCTGGAGCTGCTGCGATGAACCTTCCCCCCCAAGCCACCGAAGCCCTGGCTGCCTTCAGCGCCGCCGGCAGCTGGGAACAGCGCGCGCGCCTGCTGATGCAATGGGGTGAGCGCCTGGAGCCCCTGAGCGACACCGAACGCAGCGAAGCCAACCGCGTGCACGGCTGCGAAAGCCAGGTCTGGCTGGTGGAGGAGATAAAGGAAGGGCGCCGCCACTTCCGCGCCACCAGCGATGCGCGGCTGATCCGTGGCCTGCTGGCCGTGCTGCTGGCGCGGGTCGACGGACTGGCGCCGGAGGAGCTGGCCACGCTGGACCTCAGCGACTGGTTCGCCCAACTCGGCCTCTCCCGCCAGCTCTCACCGTCCCGCACCAACGGCCTCAACGCTGTGCTCGACAGGATGCGTAAGGCCGCACTGTGAAGGGTGGGTTAATGAATCCGCTCGCGCCTGTAGGAGCCAGCTCTGCTCGCGCAGCCTCCGGCCCGGTAGCCCGGGCTTCAACCCGGGAGCAGCGTGGCACGTCCCGGACTGAAGTCCGGGCTACGTCAGGCTCGCCCATGGGGCTGCGGGTGACTCCGATGATGGGCTGAAGCGGAACGCCGCCCGGCCCACCCTATGGGGAATGCCCCTGAACCGCGTGCTACCACCCAGTGGGAGAAGCGAATTCATTCGCGAAACAGCTCCCGGTGCAAACGTGCTAGCCCGCAGCCCGCTCCGACGGCCGCCGCGCACCGGCCACCAGCTTGTCCACCGTCTTCGCCGCCGCAGCCATGCCGAAGCTGGCGGTGACCATCATCACCGCGCCGAACCCGCCGGCGCAGTCCAGCCTCACACCTTCCCCGACGAAGCTCTTCTGCTGGCACACCGAGCCATCGGGCTTGGGGTAGCGCAGCTGCTCGGTGGAGAACACGCAGGGCACGCTGTAGGTACGCCCCGGTGTGCGGGAGAAGTTGTAGTCGCGGCGCAGCATGGAGCGCACCTTGGCCGCCAGCGGGTCGTTGAAGGTCTTGTTCAGGTCGGTGACCTGGATCTGCGTCGGGTCCACCTGGCCACCGGCGCCACCGGTGGTGACGATCTGGATCTTGCGCCGCTTGCACCAGGCGATCAGCGCCGCCTTGGCCGCCACGCTGTCGATGCAGTCGATCACCGCGTCCAGCTCCACAGTGATGTACTCGGCCATGGTCTCGCGGGTGACGAAGTCGGCCACCGCGTGGACCACACAGGCCGGGTTGATGGCGCGGATGCGCTCGGCCATCACCTCCACCTTGGCCTTGCCGACACTGCCGGCGATGGCATGTACCTGGCGGTTGGTGTTGGTGATGCAGACGTCGTCCAGGTCGAACAGGGAAATCTCCCCGACGCCGGATCGTGCCAGCGCCTCGGCCGCCCAGGAGCCGACGCCGCCGATGCCGACCACGGCCACATGGGCGGCCTGCAGGCGCGCGAAGCCTTCCTGGCCGTAGAGGCGGGCGATACCGCCAAATCGTTCGTCTGTCATCTCGTCACTCCGTCGCCCACCGGCGGGCGGCGCGCATTATAGGAAGGGCCCTGCTCCGCCCCAAGCCCATCCCGGCTGAATGGCAGCCCATAGATTCAGCCGGGGTAGGCCGACGCTATAGTCCCTGCACATCGACAGGGGGAGCCCGATGCGCAACTTCACCTTCTACCGCGAGAAGCTGCTGCAGCACGCCGAGCGGGTCTGGGGACTGACCGGCGACGAGGCTGCGCGCATCGACGGCGCCATCCACGCCACCCGTGGCTTCTTCGAGCGCATGGGCGTGCCCACCCACCTGGCCGACCATGGCCTTGATGCCGATGCCGTTCCCCGTGTCCTGGCCCAACTGGAACGCCATGGCATGACCACCCTTGGCGAGCGTCGCAACCTGGACCTGGCAGCCAGCGAGCGCATCCTGCTGAAGGCGCTCTGACCCCCTTCCCAGCGGCTCCATGCGCATCGTTGCGAAACTTCCGCAGCCGCCGGAGGACAAAGGGTTTGTGCAGCGAAAGGGCGGTGTGTCTAACGTTCGTACACAATCTATACAGTCGCCGGACGCCGGAGTAGCATGCGCGCCGACCAGCGTTCGCTGGCCCTATCACCCCCGTTCCACGCTTCGGAACCCGAAACTCCTATGTCATCGCGTAAATTTGGTCTCAACCTGGTGGTCTTCGTGGCGGTCGCCGCGTTGTTCACCGGACTCTGGGCGCTGTACAACCGTCCGGTCAGCGCACCCGACTGGCCCGAGCAGATCTCCGGCTACTCCTATTCGCCGTTCCGGGTGGATCAGAATCCCCAGCAGAACCAGTACCCCACTGACGAACAGATCCGCGAGGACCTGGAGCTGCTGAGCAAGCAGACCGACAACATCCGTACCTACTCGGTGGACGGCAGCCTGGCCGACATCCCGCGCATCGCCGAAGAGTTCGGCCTGCGGGTGACCCTCGGCGTGTGGATCAGCCCCGATGAAGAGCGCAACGAGCGCGAAATCACCAAGGCCATCGAAATCGCCAACACCTCCCGCAGCGTGGTTCGCGTGGTGGTGGGGAACGAAGCGTTGTTCCGCCGCGAGATCAGCCGCAAGGACCTCTCCGTCTACCTCGACCGCGTACGCGCCGCCGTGAAAGTGCCGGTGACCACCTCCGAGCAATGGCACATCTGGCTGAAGTACCCGGAACTGGCCAAGCACGTCGACCTGATCGCCGCCCACGTACTGCCCTACTGGGAGTTCATCCCCATGCGGGACTCCACCCAGTTCGTGCTGGAGCGCGCCAAGGACCTGAAGAAGACCTTCCCGAAGAAGCCGCTGCTGCTGTCCGAAGTGGGCTGGCCGAGCAACGGCCGCATGCGTGGCGGCGCCGACGCTACCCAGGCCGACCAGGCCATCTACCTGCGCACCCTGGTCAACGCCCTCAACGCACAGGGCTACAACTACTTCGTGATCGAGGCCTTCGACCAGCCGTGGAAGGCCAGTGACGAAGGCTCCGTGGGCGCTTACTGGGGCGTCTACAACCTCGAGCGACAACCCAAGTTCAACTTCGAAGGCCCGGTCATCGCCATCCCGCAATGGCGCATGCTCGCCGTCGCCTCGGTGGTCATGGCCCTGCTGGCCCTGGCCCTGACCCTGATCGACGGCAGTGCCCTGCGCCAGCGCGGTCGCACCTTCCTCACCTTCGTCGCCTTCGCCGGCGGTTCCGCCCTGGTGTGGATCGCCTACGACTACAGCCAGCAGTACAGCACCTGGTTCAGCATGACCGTCGGCGTGCTGCTGGGCATCGGCGCCCTGGGCGTGTTCATCGTGTTGCTCACCGAGGCCCATGAGCTGGCCGAGGCCGTGTGGGTACGCGCCCGTCGCCGGCCGTTCATGCCGGTGCTGGCCGACAGCGCCTACCGTCCCAAGGTCTCCATCCACGTGCCGTGCTACAACGAGCCGCCGGAGATGGTGAAGCAGACCCTCGACGCCCTGGCCAACCTCGACTATCCGGACTTCGAAGTCCTGATCATCGACAACAACACCAAGGACCCGGCCGTGTGGGAGCCGGTGCAGGCCTATTGCGAACAGCTCGGCCCGCGCTTCCGCTTCTTCCACGTGGCGCCGCTCGCCGGCTTCAAGGGTGGCGCGCTGAACTACATCCTGCCGCACACGGCCCCGGACGCCGAGGTGGTCGCGGTGATCGACTCGGACTACTGCGTCAACCGCAACTGGCTGAAGCACATGGTCCCGCACTTCGCCGACCCGTCCATCGCCGTGGTGCAGTCCCCGCAGGACTACCGCGACGGCAACGAGAACACCTTCAAGAAGCTCTGCTACGCCGAGTACAAGGGTTTCTTCCACATCGGCATGGTGACCCGCAACGACCGCAACGCGATCATCCAGCACGGCACAATGACCATGATCCGCCGCAGCGTGATGGACGAGCTGCAGTGGGCCGACTGGACCATCTGCGAGGACGCCGAACTGGGTCTGCGCGTGTTCGAGAAGGGCTACGCCGCCGCCTACGCCCACGACAGCTTCGGCAAGGGCCTGATGCCCGACACCTTCATCGACTACAAGAAGCAGCGTTTCCGCTGGGCCTACGGCGCCATCCAGATCATGAAGGGCCACGCCCGCAGCCTGTTCATGGGCAAGGACTCCGAGCTCAAGCGCGGCCAGCGCTACCACTTCATCGCCGGCTGGCTGCCGTGGATCGCAGATGGCCTGAACATCTTCTTCACCGTCGGTGCCCTGCTCTGGTCGGCCGCGATGATCATCGTGCCGCAACGGGTCGACCCGCCGTTGCTGATCTTCGCCATCCCGCCACTGACGCTGTTCTTCTTCAAGCTCGGCAAGATCGTGTTCCTCTACCAGCGCGCGGTGGGGGTCAACCTGAAGGATGCCTTCTGTGCCGCCATCGCCGGCCTGGCGCTGTCGCACACCATCGCCAAGGCGGTGCTGTACGGGTTCTTCACCAAGACCATCCCGTTTTTCCGCACGCCAAAGATGCGCACCAACCACGGCCTGCTGATGGCCCTGGCCGAAGCCCGCGAGGAAGTGTTCATCATGCTGCTGCTGTGGGGTGCCGCCATCGGCATCGCCATCGTGCAGGGCCTGCCCAGCTCCGACGTGAAGTTCTGGGTCGCCACCCTGCTGGTGCAGTCGCTGCCCTACGCCGCCGCGCTGGTCATGGCACTGCTGTCCTCGGCACCGAAACCGGTGGTGGCCGAGCAGCCCCAACCCGCCGCGGCCTGACCTCCGCGAGCGTCCTAAACGGCGGCCAATGGCCGCCGTTTATGTTTTAAGATGTCGCCCTTTTCCGCCTTGCCGCCCCGGAGCCCTTGCATGACCGCCCTCTCCCCCACCCTGGAACTCGCCTGCGACCTGATCCGCCGCCCGTCGGTCACCCCGGTCGACGAAGGCTGCCAGGAGCTGATGATGCGCCGCCTGGAAGCCGCCGGCTTCCGCATCGAACGCATGCGCATCGAAGAGGTGGAGAATTTCTGGGCGATCCGCGGCAGCGAAGGCCCGGTGCTGTGCTTCGCCGGCCACACCGATGTAGTGCCCACCGGCCCGGTGCAGGCCTGGCAACACCAGCCGTTCGAGGCCCTGGTGGACGAGCACGGCATGCTCTGCGGCCGTGGCGCCGCCGACATGAAGGGCAGCCTGGCCGCCATGGTGGTGGCGGTGGAGCGCTTCGTTGCCGAGCACCCGGAGCACAAGGGCGCCATCGCCTTCCTCATCACCAGCGACGAGGAAGGCCCGGCGCACCATGGCACCAAGGCCGTGGTGGAACGCCTGGCCGCCCGTGGCGAGCGCCTGGACTGGTGCATCGTCGGCGAGCCCTCCAGCACCACCCTGGTGGGCGACGTGGTGAAGAACGGCCGTCGTGGCTCCCTTGGCGCCACCCTCACCGTACGCGGCGTGCAGGGCCACGTGGCCTACCCGCACCTGGCGAAGAACCCGATCCACCTGGCCGCCCCGGCGCTGGCCGAACTGGCGGCGGAGCATTGGGACGACGGCAACGCCTTCTTCCCGCCCACCAGCTTCCAGGTCTCCAACCTCAACGCGGGCACCGGCGCGACCAACGTCATCCCCGGCGAGCTGAAGGCGGTGTTCAACTTCCGCTTCTCCACCGAATCCACCGTCGAAGGCCTGCAGCAGCGGGTCAACGCCATCCTCGACAAGCACGGCCTGGACTACCACGTGGAGTGGGCCCTGTCCGGCCTGCCGTTCCTCACCGAACCCGGCGAACTGCTGGACGCGGTCGCCGCCAGCATCAAGGCGGTGACCGGCCGCGAGACCACACCCTCCACCAGCGGCGGCACCTCCGATGGTCGCTTCATCGCCACCATGGGCACCCAGGTGGTCGAGCTGGGTCCGGTCAACGCCACCATCCACCAGATCAACGAGCGCGTCCTCGCCAGCGACCTGGACCTGCTGACCGACATCTACCAACAGACCCTCGTCCGCCTGCTGGCCTGATCATGCTCACCTGCCCCCTCTGCCAGGGCGCCCTGACGGCGCTCGACAACGGTGTCGTGTGCCCCGCCGGCCACCGCTTCGACCGCGCCCGCCAGGGCTACCTGAACCTGCTGCCGGTGCAGCACAAGAAGAGCCGCGACCCGGGCGACAACGCCGCCATGGTGGAAGCCCGTCGGCGCTTCCTCGATGGCGGCCACTACGCCCCCCTGGCATGCCGCCTGGCGGAACTGGCAGCCGCGCGCCAGCCAGGCCGCTGGCTCGACATCGGCTGTGGCGAGGGCTATTACACCGCCCAGCTCGCCGCAGCCCTGCCGGAAGCCGACGGCTATGCGCTGGACATTTCCCGCGAGGCGGTCAAGCGTGCCTGCCGCCGTACACCCAACCTCACCTGGCTGGTGGCGAGCATGGCCCGCGTGCCACTGGCCGATGCCAGCTGCCAGTTGCTGGCCAGCGTCTTCAGCCCGCTGGACTGGCAGGAAGCGCAGCGCTTGCTGGCCCCGGGCGGGGGCCTGCTGCGCATGGGCCCGACCCGCGGCCATCTGATGCAGCTGCGCGAGCGCATCTATGACGAGGTGCGCGACTACGACGACCAGAAGCACCTGGCATTGATTCCCACCGGCATGGCCCTGGCCCACAGCGAAACCCTGGAGTACACCCTGCACCTGGACAGCGCCGAGGCCCGTGCAGACCTACTGGCGATGACGCCCCACGGCTGGCGTGCCAGCGCCGAGCGCCGCGCTGCGGTAATCGCCGAACCGTTCGACGTGACGGTGTCCATCCGCTACGACTGGATCGTCAAGGCCTAGCCCCGGCGGGCTCGAAATAGCGCCCACTCCCCCTTAAACTTGCAGCCTCACGAGTGACCGCCCCGCGCACCGGCCGGGGCCCCGCCAGGACCTTCCCATGCGCCAACCCGATATCGAGATCTACCTGAAGGACGCCGAACAGGACGCCGTCACCGCCTGGCTGAGCGAAGCCATCGGTCCCTGCAGCAACTGGCAGGCGCGTGGCCAGACCTTCAAATGCCGCGCGGGCGACATCCCGGTGACCTGGCTGCCCAAGGCCGTTGGCAAGTGGCACAGCCTTCTGCTGGAAAGCGACGCCACCCCCTGGGACAGCGATCTGGCCTGCGCCCAGGCGGCCCACCAGGCGCTGGGCGTGGAGATCCGCTGTGCCCCCGGCGGTTGGAACGAAGCCCAGGGCGAGGAAGACGCCGACCGCTGGCTAAAGGTCAACACCGACGGCGTCAGCGAGATCACCTGGCATACGGACTGACCCCTCCCGCTGCAGACGAACCCGGCCCCGGCCGGGTTCTTTCATTCCGGCCCTCTTACGTCGCCTTGTTCATGAAGCCGCTGCAGCTTCACCCCCGAAACAGCCGCAGCACATCGCCGCCGGATTCGACAAACCCCGCGTGAAATGACCTACACACGGAGCAGACGGACGGACTTTGACAATCATTCTCATTCTAATTAGTATCGCCATCCATCGAATCCAACCACAGGTGCCGGTCCCCATGTACGTCTGCCTCTGCCAAGGTGTCACCGACGGTCACATCCGCGAAGCGATCTACGAAGGTTGCTGCAGCTACCGTGAAATCCGCGAGACGCTCGGCGTCGGCACCCAGTGCGGCAAATGTGCCTGCCTGGCCAAGCAGGTGGTACGCGAGACCCTCACCGAGATGCAGTCCAGCCAGGCCGCCCTCGCCTACCCGGCCACTTTCGTACCAGCCTGAGCACCCCCTTATGAAGAACCGGACCTCGAGTCCGGTTTTTTTATGCCCGAAAATCAAGCAGTTAGCGCCAAGACGCGGACTTGAAGCGTTCGTATTCAGATTCAAATTATCTTATATATCAAGTACTTACGTTGACACCCAGGCGAAACTGGTTAAAATTCCGTCACTCAACCCCTTGTGTGGCAGGACCTCCTCATGAAAGGCGACAAGAAAGTCATCCAGCATCTCAACAAGATCCTCGGCAACGAACTGGTGGCCATCAACCAGTACTTCCTGCACGCCCGGATGTACGAGGACTGGGGCCTGAAGAAGCTCGGCGAGCACGAGTACCACGAGTCCATCGACGAGATGAAGCATGCCGACAAGCTCATCAAGCGCATCCTTTTCCTGGAAGGCATCCCGAACCTGCAGGACCTGGGCAAGCTGATGATCGGCGAGAACACCAAGGAAATGCTCAGCAGCGACCTGAAGCTGGAGCACAACGCCCTGCCCGATCTGAAGGCCGCCATCGCCTACTGCGAAAGCGTCGGTGACTACGGCAGCCGCGAACTGCTCGAAGACATCCTCGAGTCCGAGGAAGAGCACATCGACTGGCTGGAAACCCAGCTGGGCCTGATCGAGAAGGTCGGCCTGGAGAACTACCTGCAGTCGCAGATGGACGAGTAAAACACCCGCCCATGAAAAAGCCCCGCGATGCGGGGCTTTTTCATTTCAGCGGGAGACTCAGGCGCCGGCCTTGCTCACCGCATCCTTGATCAGTTGCTGCAGCTCGCCCTTCTCGTACATCTCGACGAGGATGTCGCTGCCGCCGACCAGTTCACCGGCCACCCACAGCTGCGGGAAAGTCGGCCAGTTGGCGTACTTGGGCAGGTTGGCGCGGATTTCCGGGTTCTGCAGGATGTCGACGTAGGCGAACTTCTCGCCGCAGCCCATCAGGACCTGGGCAGCACGGGCGGAGAAACCGCACTGGGGAGCATTGGGAGAGCCTTTCATGTACAGCAGGACGGTGTTGTTGGCGATCTGCTCTTTGATGGTTTCGATGATATCCATGGCTACCTCGGCTGAACTATCCGACTACAGGGTCGGCGCGATGGCGGCATTGTAACGGAAGTCCGAGCATGTCGCTCGGACTTGCACCGCCACTTTTCAGGCGGCCACCACCTCCACCGGAACACCATTCAGCGCAGCATTACCGGACACCGCATCGAGAAACCGCTCGTCGGTCAGGTCATTGGCACTGGCCCCTGGCAACTCGGCGGCGATCGCCATCATCACCCCGGGCCGCCCATGGCCCCAGCCATGGGGCAGGCTCACCACGCCGGGCATCATTTCCAGGCTCGCGGCCACCTCCACCTCGATGCTGCCGACCCGCGAACGCACCCTCACCCGCTGGCCATCGGCCAGACCGCGCCGGGCGAGGTCGTCCGGGTGCATGAGCAACTGGTGGCGCGGCTTGCCCTTCACCAGGCGGCGGTAGTTGTGCATCCAGGAGTTGTTGCTGCGGACATGCCGCCGGCCGATCAGCACCAGCTCACCGGCCACCGGAGCGGGGTGCTCGGCGAACCGGGCCAGGTCCCGCATGAACAGCGCCGGGGCCGCCAACACACAGCGCGCCTCGGTCTTGAGGCGGCCGGCCAGGTTCGGCTTGAGCGGCCCCAGGTCCAGCCCGTGGGGGTGCTCCGCCAGGCGCTCGACGGAAAGCCCCCAACTGGAGCGCTCGCCATAGGGGCCGAAGCGCAGCCCCATGTCGATCATCTGCCGCGGCGGCAGGGTCGGCTTCAGTTCCACACCGGTGCGCGCCGCGAAGGCCCGGGCCAGCCCGACGAAGATCTCCCAGTCATCCAGCGCACCGGCGGGCTTGGCCAGCACCGACTCGTTGAAGCGGGTGACGTTACGCACCGCGAACAGATTGAAGGTGGTGTCGTAGTGATCGTGCTCAAGCGGCGCGGTCGGCGGCAGGATCAGGTCGGCGTAGCGCGTCGTCTCGTTGATGTAGAGGTCTACGCTGACCATGAACTCCAGGCCGTCCAGCGCCTGCTCCAGGCGCCGCCCGTTGGGGGTGGAGAGCACCGGGTTGCCGGCTACCGTGACCAGGGCGCGGATCTGCCCTTCGCCCGGCGTGAGCATCTCCTCGGCCAGCGCCGAAACAGGCAGCTCGCCGCCGTACTCCGGCAGGCCCGCAACCCGACTGTGCCAACGGCCGAAGTGCCCGCCGGAGGTGGTCGACACCAGGTCCACCGCCGGCTCGGTGCAGAGCACGCCGCCAGGCTGATCGAGGTTGCCGGTGACCAGGTTGATCACCTGGATCAGCCACTGGCACAAGCTGCCGAACGCCTGGGTGGACACGCCCATGCGCCCGTAGCACACCGCCCGTTCGGCAGCGGCGAAGTCGCGCGCCAACTGGCGGATCACCGTCGGCTCGATGCCGCAACGCGGCCCCATAGCCTCGGCGGTGAAGGGCGCCACGGCCTGGCGCACGGCGTCGAGACCGTCCACCGGCAGGTGGCTGCCCCGGCCGAGGCCTTCCTCGAACAGGGTGCTGAGCATGCCCAGCAGCAGGGCCGCGTCCTGACCCGGCCGCACGAACAGGTGCTGGTCAGCGATGGCAGCCGTCTCGCTGCGCCGCGGGTCCACCACCACCAGACGCCCGCCCCTGGCCTTGATCGCCTTCAAGCGCTTTTCCACATCCGGCACCGTCATGATGCTGCCGTTGGAGGCCAGCGGATTGCCGCCGAGGATCAGCATGAAATCGGTGTGGTCGATGTCCGGGATCGGGATCAGCAGCCCATGACCGTACATCTGGTGGCTCACCAGGTGGTGGGGCAGCTGGTCCACCGAGGTGGCGGAGAAGCGGCTGCGGGTCTTCAGCAGGCCGAGGAAGTAGTTGCTGTGGGTCATCAGCCCATAGTTGTGCACGCTGGGGTTGCCCTGGTACACGGCGACCGCCTGCTGCCCGTGGCGGGCCTGGATATCGGCCAGTCGCTCGGCCACCAGCGCAAAGGCCTCGTCCCAGCCAATGGGCTGCCACTCGCTGCCGGCACGGCGCATGGGCTGGCGCAGGCGATCGGGGTCGTTCTGGATGTCTTGCAGGGCCACGGCCTTGGGGCAGACATGCCCACGGCTGAAGCTGTCCTGCGGGTCGCCCTTGATGGAGAGGATGTGCCGCGAACCGTCCGCACGCTCCTCGGTTTCGATGGCCAGGCCGCAGATGGCCTCGCACAGGTGGCACGCACGGTAGTGAACGGACTTGGTCATGGCCTTGCCTCATGTTCTTGTTCGAGACGACCGGTCGGGTCGCAATCGCTGAACTATGGAAGCAGGGCTGCCGCTTGACCAGCGGCTTAAGCGATGTGAATCGGCAGGCATCAAGCCTGCCGATTCGGGTGGTGCGGGCTTACTTGATGGAGCGGATGGTGCCCTTGTTGCCCACGACCTTGGCGCTGACTTTCTTGAACACGAAGTAGTCGTCGATGTTCAGCTCGTAGCGCGGGGCGACGATCAGGTCGGCGCCGGAGTTTTTCACGGCCTTGAAGGCAGCAGCGGACTTGACCGCGCCAACCGGATCGGGACCGAACGGCAGGCCGGAGGAAGCGCCGCCGTAGGTGACGCCGTCAGCGAACTGGCTGTCGCCACCGAACTGGATGAAGTTGAACAGGATGTTCACTTCGGACTGCCCGCTGATCGACTCACCGACGGCAACGTCGGCTTTCAGGTCGGTCTGGACTTCGGCTTCCAGGGCGGAAGACGGCTGGCTGATGTGGTAGCTGCTGCAGCCGGTTACCGAAGCAATCAGCGCCATCAGGGCAGCGGGCATCAGGAACTTTTTCATGTGGTACTCCATGTCTGGGAATGTGCCTCGGTCCTGTTCCACGTTTTGATGGACCGAGCCCCGGACCGGGTCCGATCCGGGGAGGCGACACCCTACAGCCCTGGCTTTTTTCCCATCAGTTCATGACTTCCCAAGCTGCCGTCAGGCTCATTCCCGCCGCTTCGACGAAGCATCTGCGGGGGCAATTTGCGCCTATGCGTAATTTCCTTATAAGATCGCGCCTTCCCCATTCCGTCGCCCCCGAGCGGCCCAGCCCGCCGGTCCCGCCTGCTTTTCCTCGAAAAACCCGGCCCGGACTTGCGGCCAGCGGCAACAAAAAAGGTAGTCAGCAATGAGCGCAAGGCATTTTCTCTCCCTGATGGATTGCACCCCCCAGGAGCTGAGCAGCCTGATCCGTCGAGCCATCGAGCTGAAGGACCTGCGCCATAGAGGGGTGCTCTACGAGCCGCTCAAGAGCCGCGTGCTGGGGATGATCTTCGAGAAAGCCTCTACCCGTACCCGGCTGTCCTTCGAGGCCGGCATGATCCAGCTCGGCGGCCAGGCGATCTTCCTGTCCCCGCGTGACACCCAACTGGGCCGTGGCGAGCCGATAAGCGACTGCGCCATCGTCATGTCGCGCATGCTCGATGCGGTGATGATCCGCACCTTCGCCCACAGCAAGCTGGTGGAGTTCGCCGCCCACTCCCGCGTGCCGGTGATCAATGGCCTGTCGGACGACCTGCACCCCTGCCAGTTGCTGGCCGACATGCAGACCTTCCAGGAACACCGCGGCTCGATCCAGGGCAAGACCGTGGCCTGGATCGGCGACGGCAACAACATGTGCAACTCCTACATCGAGGCGGCGATCCAGTTCGACTTCCACCTCAACATCGCCTGCCCCGAGGGCTACGAGCCCAACGCGGCGCTGGTGGCCCAGGCCGGCGAGCGCGTGCGCGTCATGCGCGACCCGCGCGAAGCCGTGCGTGGCGCCCACCTGGTGAGCACCGATGTGTGGACCTCCATGGGCCAGGAAGAGGAAACCGAGCGCCGCCTGGCCCTGTTCGCGCCCTACCAGGTGAACAAGGAAATGCTGGACCTGGCCGATGAAGCGGTTATCTTCATGCACTGCCTGCCGGCACACCGGGGCGAGGAAATCAGCATGGACCTGCTGGACGATCCCCGTTCAGTGGCCTGGGACCAGGCAGAAAACCGCCTGCACGCCCAGAAGGCGCTGCTGGAATTCCTCGTCGAACACGCGTCCAGAGCATGAGCCACGAACTGCTACTCAACCTGCGTGACCTGAGCTGCGGCTACCAGGATCAGCGCGTCGTCCAGAACCTCGACCTCCACCTCAACGCCGGGGACATCGGTTGCCTGCTGGGCCCCTCGGGCTGCGGCAAGACCACCACCCTGCGCGCCATCGCCGGCTTCGAGCCGGTGCTGGAAGGCGAGATCAGTCTCGCCGGCGAGGTCATCTCCCGCGCCGGCTACACCCTCGCTCCCGAGCGGCGGCGCATCGGTATGGTGTTCCAGGACTACGCCCTGTTCCCCCACCTCACCGTGGAGGAGAACGTCGGCTTCGGCATTCGCAAACACCCGCAGCGCGAGCGCATCGTCGGCGAGCTGCTGGAGCTGGTGAACCTCTCGGCCCTGGCCAAGCGCTTCCCCAACGAGCTGTCCGGCGGCCAGCAGCAGCGCGTCTCCCTGGCCCGCGCCCTGGCGCCGGAGCCGGCCCTGCTGCTGCTCGACGAACCCTTCTCCAACCTCGATGGCGAACTGCGCCGGCGTCTCAGCCACGAGGTCCGCGACATCCTAAAGGCCCGTGGCACCAGCGCCATCCTGGTCACCCACGACCAGGAGGAAGCCTTCGCCGTCAGCGACCAGGTCGGCGTGTTCAACAAAGGCCACCTGGAGCAGTGGGACACCCCCTACAACCTCTACCACGAGCCGGCGACCCCCTTCGTCGCCAGCTTCATCGGCCAGGGCTACTTCATCCGTGGCCAGCAGTTGAGCCCCGACACCGTGCAGACGGAGCTGGGCACCATCCGCGGCAACCGCGCCTACACCTGGCCGGAAGGCAGCGCAGTGGACGTACTGCTGCGCCCGGACGACATCGTCCCCGCCAGCGATGCCAGCCTCAAGGCCACCGTCACCGGCAAGACCTTCCTCGGCGCCGCCACGCTCTATCGCCTGCAACTGCCCACCGGCACCCAACTGGAAGCCATCTTCCCGAGCCATGCCGACCACGCACCGGGCCAGGAAGTGGGCATCCGCATCGCCGCCGATCACCTGGTGGTGTTCCCCGCACAGGGCAGCGTCGCCGCCCAACTCCCGGTGCAGGACAGCGGCGTCCGTCGCTACGTCACCGCCAGTTGATCCCGCCGCGCATCGGCGAGCCGCTCAAGGCTCGCTGACGCCATAGCGCCCCATCACCTTGCGCAGCTTGCCGTTCTCCCGGTAACGGGTCAGCCCCTCCTCGAAGATCGCGGCATAGCGGGTGCTGGCGGTCAGCGCCGGGGAAAAGGCCAGGTAGATGGCCACGTCCGGTGAGCGACAGCCCGCCAGGCGCAAGCGCTCGGAGGGCGGCAGAGTGGATTGCAGGTTGTCCATCACCCAGCTGTTCTCGATGGTCGCATCGAGTCGGCCGTGGCGGACCTTCTCCATATTCATGTCCAGCGCCTGATCGCCGGCCACCACCTGCACCCGGTCCCCGACGCTGCGGTGCATACGGATGTAGGTGTCGATTTCCTGGCCGTAGCTGTAGCTGTTGATACTGCCCAGGCGCACCTGCGGCAGCGAAGGTAGCCCCTGGTAGCGCCAGGTCGCGTCCAGCGCCGTGTAGAAGCACATGCGCGAGATACCCGGCGCGGTAGGGGTGTAGACGAAATCCGGCGCGTCCTGGATGCCCGCGCCGATCACCGCGTTGACCTTGCCCGCCCGCGCATCGCTAAGTGCCCGGGCCCAGTTGACCACCCGGTACTCCACCTCGATGCCGGACTCGGCAAAGATCTCCCGCGCCAGTTCGACGAAGATGCCCGGCCGGGGTGAATCAGGCTGGCAATTGATCGGGCACCACAGGTCACCGGCAATGACCAGGGTCTCTGCCTTCGGCGAACCGGAAGCGAACAGCGCGACCATACCGACGAGCAGGGCCGCGGGGGTCAGACGTGCATCCTGTATGGTCAAGGCGAACTCCCTTCATGAGCGGCCGACCAGGCGTGCAACTACCCCTGGGAAGCCTCGCTGCGTACTCGCTGGACGGCATCCAGCCATCCTTCATAAAGCCTGGCCCGGTGGGCATCCGCCATGCGCGGCGCAAAGCGCTGCTGGCGGTGCCAGTGCCGGGCGATTTCGTCCAGGTCCCGGTACAACCCCGCCTTCAGGCCCGCCAGGTAGGCGGCGCCCAGGGCGGTGGTCTCGGTCACCTCGGGGCGCTCGACCGCCACACCGAGGATGTCCGCCAGGAACTGCATGACCCAATTGTTCTCCACCATCCCGCCGTCCACGCGCAGGGCGCTGGGCGCGGCGGCCCCGTCCTGACGCATGGCTTCCAGCAGGTCGCGGGTCTGGTAGCACACCGACTGCAGGCCAGCGGTGACGATCTCCTTGATCCCGGTGTCGCGGGTCAGGCCGAAGATCGCCCCCCGGGCCTTCGGGTCCCAGTAGGGCGCCCCCAGGCCGGTGAAGGCCGGCACCAGGTAAACGCCACAGGCATCCCCGGTCTGCTCCGCCAGCGCCTCGGTATCCCGGGCGTGGCTGATCAACTTGATGCCATCGCGCAACCACTGAACTGCCGCACCGGCAACGAAGATACTGCCTTCTACAGCGTAGGTCACCTTCCCGTCCAAGCGGTAACCCACAGTAGTCAGCAGCCGATTGCGCGAAGTCACCGGCGTATCACCGGTGTTCTGGATCATGAAGCAGCCAGTGCCGTAGGTGCTTTTCACCATGCCCGGCTGGAAGCAGGCCTGGCCGATCAGCGCCGCCTGCTGGTCGCCGGCCATGCCCAGCACCGGAATGGCGCTGCCCAGCAGGCCGGCCTCGGTGATGCCGAACTCGGCAGAGCAGTCCAGCACCTCCGGCAGCAGGCTCGGCGGAATGTCGAACAGCTGCATCAGGTGATCGTCCCAACGCTGCTCATGGATGTTGAACAGCAGCGTGCGCGAGGCGTTGGTGGCGTCGGTGCGGTGCACCTTGCCGCCGGTCAGGCGCCACAGCAGAAAGCAATCCACCGTGCCGAAGCGCAGCTCACCGCGCTCGGCGCGCTCACGAGCCCCCGGCACGTTGTCGAGAATCCAGCGCAGCTTGGTGGCGGAGAAATACGGGTCGATCAGCAGCCCGGTGCGTCGTGACACCTCCTCGTCGTGCCCATCGGCCTTGAGGCTGGAGCAGTAGTCGGCGGTGCGGCGGTCCTGCCAGACGATGGCCGGGTGGATCGGCGTACCGGTCTCGGCGTCCCACACCAGGGTCGTCTCGCGCTGGTTGGTGATGCCGATGGCCGCGATCTGCGACGCCTGCAGCCCGCTCTGGCGGATAGCCTCGCGGCAGACCTTGAGCGTCGTCAGCCAGATTTCCTCGCCGTCGTGCTCCACCCAGCCGTCCTTCGGGAAGTACTGCTTGAACTCCGTCTGGGCGCGAGCAACAGGCAAGCCCTGGGCACTGAATACAATGGCGCGACTGCTGGTCGTGCCCTGGTCGATGGCAAGAAGGTACTGGGCCATTCCGGCTTCCTTGTTGTTATGGAGGGGTCATTCCCGCCCGATGGGGGCGAACTCGGCCTGGGTGTGTTCAGCCAGCACCTGCGCTGCCAATTCCACTTCCAGACCACGCCGGCCGGCGCTGACGTGGATGGTGGGATGGTCCAGCGCAGAGCGGTCGATGAAGGTGCGAAGACGTTTCTTCTGCCCCAGCGGGCTGATGCCGCCCACCAGGTAGCCGGTGGCACGCTGCGCCGCGTCGGCCTGGGCCATGTCGACCTTCTTGGCGCCTGCCGCATGGGCCAGGGCCTTCAGGTCGAGGCTGCCGGCCACCGGCACCACCGCCACCAGCAGCTCGCCCTTCTCGGTAGCCGCCAGCAGGGTCTTGAACACCCGCGCCGGCTCCAGACCGAGCTTTTCCGCTGCCTCCAGGCCATAGGAGGGCGCCTTCGGATCATGGGTATAGCTGAGCACACGGTGCTCGGCCTTGGCCTTCTTGAGCAGGTCGATGGCTGGGGTCATGTTCGAAAGTGAAAACAATGCGACGAAGTGGTCGTACCTTAGCTGAAAAGTCGCCGTTCGACAGCACGCCGCTATAATGCGCGACAAAAATTCGGGACTCCGTTCATGACCCTGGCCCCCCGCCAACAGAACATCCTCGACCTCGCCCGCGAACGCGGCTACGTCAGCATCGACGAATTGGCCCAGGCCTTCGCGGTGACGCCGCAGACCATCCGCCGCGACATCAACCAGCTCGCGGAACAGGGCCTGCTGCGGCGCACCCACGGTGGCGCCGCAACCGATGCCTCGAGCACTCAGAACACCGCCTACGCCATGCGCGCCGGGCAGATGCGCGACGAGAAACAGCGCATCGCCGAAGCCGTGGCGGCGCAGATCCCCGACCACGCCTCGCTGTTCATCAACATCGGCACCACCACCGAAGCCATCGCCCGTGAGCTGATGGGACACAAGGGCCTGAAGGTCATCACCAACAACCTGCACGTTGCCGCCCAGCTCGCCGACCGGCCCGACTTCGAAGTGCTGGTGGCCGGCGGCACAGTACGCAGTGACGGCGGCATCGTCGGCCCCTCGGCGGTGGACTTCATCCGCCAGTTCAAGGTCGACTTCGCCATCGTCGGCATCAGCGGCATCGACGAGGACGGCAGCCTGCTGGACTTCGACTACCAGGAAGTGCGCGTCTCCCAGGCCATCATCGACAACGCCCGCCAGGTATTCCTCGCCGCCGACTCCAGCAAGTTCGGCCGCAACGCCGTGGTGCGCCTGGGCTCCATCGCCCTGGTGAACCGCCTGTTCACCGACCACGCCCCCTCCCCCGCCCTGGCCCGGCTGATGGCCGAGCACAAGGTCAAGCTCGAACCGGTCTGATCGCCGCCTGCCTTTCGTCGCCCATCCCCCCACGACCGCTCGGCGGGGGTGGCGATTCGCCTTCGCTTCGACTAGCATTTTTCGGAAACGAACATTAGAAGTTCACTTTCGATTCAGGTGCCCTGCCATGCCCGCCTCGACGAAGCGTTCCGCGCCCATTTCCGAAGTCTATGACCTGGCCGTGATCGGCGGCGGCATCAACGGAGTCGGCATTGCCGCCGATGCAGCAGGCCGTGGCCTGTCGGTGTTCCTTTGCGAACGCGACGACCTCGCCCAGCACACCTCATCCGCCAGCAGCAAGCTCATCCACGGCGGCCTGCGCTATCTGGAGCACTATGAATTCCGCCTGGTGCGCGAGGCCCTCGCCGAACGCGAAGTGTTGCTGGCCAAGGCGCCGCACATCGTCCGTCCAATGCGTTTCGTACTGCCCCATCGCCCGCACCTGCGCCCGGCGTGGATGATCCGCGCCGGCCTGTTCCTTTACGACCACCTCGGCAAGCGCGAGAAACTGCCCGGCTCCCGTGGCCTGCGCTTCGGCGTCGGCAGCCCGTTGCAGGCCGGTATCACACGCGGTTTCGAATACTCCGATTGCTGGGTCGACGACGCGCGCCTGGTGGTGCTCAACGCCATGAGCGCCCGCGAGCATGGTGCCCACATCCACAGCCGCACCCGCTGTGTCAGCGCCCGGCGCAGCAAGGGCCTGTGGCACATCCACCTGGAGCGCGCCGATGGCACCCTGCTGTCGATCCGCTCCCGGGCCCTGGTCAACGCAGCCGGCCCCTGGGTCGCCCGGCTGCTGAAGGACGACCTCAAGCAGAAGTCGCCCTACGGCATCCGCCTGATCCAGGGCAGTCACATCGTCGTGCCGCAGCTCTACGAAGGCGAACACGCCTACATCCTGCAGAACGAGGACCGCCGCATCGTCTTCGCCATCCCCTACCTGGGGCGCTTCACCCTGATCGGCACCACCGACCGCGAGTACCAGGGCGACCCGGCGAAGGTGGCCATCACCGAGGAAGAAACCCGCTACCTGCTCGACGTGGTCAACCAGCACTTCAAGAAGCAGATCAGCGCCGACGACATCCTGCGCACCTACTCCGGCGTGCGCCCGCTGTGCGACGACGAATCCGACGACCCGTCCGCCGTCACCCGCGACTACACCCTGGCGCTGGATGCCCACCCGGGCGAAGCCCCGCTGCTCTCGGTGTTCGGCGGCAAGCTCACCACCTACCGCAAGCTCGCCGAATCGGCGCTGGCGCAGCTCGCCCCCTTCTTCCCCAGCATGGGCGGCAGCTGGACCGCCGCCGCCACCCTGCCCGGCGGCGAGTCCATGGACAGCCAGGAGGCCCTGGCCGAAGCCCTCTGCGAACGCTACGGCTGGCTGCCCAACAGCCTGGCCCGGCGCTGGGCCGGCACCTACGGCAGCCGCGTGTGGAAACTGCTGGAAGGGGTCGGCAACCTCACCGACCTGGGCGAACACCTGGGCGGCGGCCTCTACACCCGCGAAGTGGACTACCTGTGCCGCGAGGAATGGGCACAAGACGCCGAAGACATCCTCTGGCGCCGCACCAAGCACGGGCTGTTCATGACCCCCGGCCAGCAGGAGCGCCTCGCCCAGTACCTGATCCACCGCGCCCAGGCCGACGCGGCCTGAAGCCTTGCGGGCAGCGCTCGCTCCTACATCCCTGCCATGAATCGATGCGGCTCGCCGAGCGAACCGCATCCTACGGGCCGCTCCGTCCGTAGGATGGGCTGAGCGGTGCGAAGCCCATCGATGGGTCTGCACAGCGCCATGAGTGAACCTGACGTAGCCCGGACTTCAGTCCGGGAAGTTACCCCCGCTCCCGGGCTGAAGCCCGGGCTACGAAGGCCAAAGGCTTCGCGAGCAGCGCTCGCGCCTACATCCCCGCCATGAATCGATGCGGTTCGCCGAGCGAACCGCATCCTACGGGCCGCTCCGTCCGTAGGATGGGCTGAGCGGTGCGAAGCCCATCGCTGGGGCTGCACAGCGCCATGAGTGAACCTGACGTAGCCCGGACTTCAGTCCGGGAAGTTACCCCCGCTCCCGGGCTGAAGCCCGGGCTACGAAGGCCAAAGGCTTTGCGGGCAGCCCTCGCGCCTACATCCCCGCCATGAATCGATGCGGTTCGCCGAGCTCACCGCATCCTACGGGCCGCTCCGTCCGTGGCATGGGCTGAGCGGTGCGAAGCCCATCGCTGGGGCTGCACAGCGCCATGGGTGAACCTGACGTAGCCCGGACTTCAGTCCGGGAAGTCACCGCCGCTCCCGGGCTGAAGCCCGGGCTACGAAGGCCAGATGCGGCTCGCCGAGCGAACCGCATCCTACGGGCCGCTCCGTCCGTAGGATGGGCTGAGCGGTGCGAAGCCCATCGCTGGGGCTGCACAGCGCCATGAGTGAGCCTGACGTAGCCCGGACTTCAGTCCGGGAAGTTACCCCCCGCTCCCGGGCTGAAGCCCGGGCTACGGAGCCAAGAGACTTCGCGAGCAGAGCTCGCTCTACCCAGGCAGCGCCATCACAACTGCGCGAAGTGCCCGTCTGCCGACTGCCGATGAGCCATCAGGTGCGGCAACACCGCAGCCAGCAACGGCTCCTTGAAGGCGTCCTGGAAGCGATGGGCGAGGCCGGGGATCAACCGCAGTTCCGATCCCTTGATATGTGCCGCCACATGCACCCCGTGCATCACCGGCAGCAGCGGGTCGGCTGTGCCGTGTACCACAAGGGTCGGCACGTGCAGGCGGTTGAGCAGTTCCACCCGGCTCGGCTCGGCGAGAATCGCCAGCATCTGCCGCTGCACCCCCTCGGGATTGAACGCCCGGTCATAGGCCCGCGCAGCCTGCTCCAGCAGTTGCGCCCGGTCATCCGCCACCTGCGGGCTGCCCAGGGCGGCCAGCAGGTCGGCCTGCTGCTCCAGAGCCACCTGGCGGGTCGGTGCCTCGCGGCGGGCCAGCAGCGCCAGCAAGGCATCGCTGGGCGCCGGCAGGCCCTGGGCGCTGGAACTGGTCATCACCAGGGTCAGGCTCAGTACCCGCTCGGGGGCCATGTCCGCCAGGTGCTGGGCGATCATCCCGCCCATGCTGGCGCCAAGCACATGGGCTTCGCGCACCTGCAGGGCGTCCATCAGATGCAGCGCATCGCCGGCCATGTCCCGCAGGCTGTACGGCGCCTCCACGGGGAAGCCCAGGCGGTAGCGGATCACCTCATAGGTCAGATTCGCGCTGGGCGCCGACTGGGCCCAGGCAGACAGGCCAACATCACGGTTGTCGTAGCGGATGACGCGAAAACCCTGCTCGCACAGTGCCGCCACCACCTCGTCCGGCCAATGGATGAGCTGGCCGCCCAGCCCCATGATCAGCAGCAGGGCCGGGTCATCGGCGTCACCGATGCTCTGGTAGGCCAGGCGCACATCTCCCAGCGCCACCGTCTCGGTGGGTACGTGGGTGTCGCAGCGCGCAGCGGCAAAGGTAGGCAGGCCGCACAGCAATGCGGCGAGAAGAATGAACAGGCGCATGGTGGAAATCCGGAATGCAGAACCCCAGTGAAGCGCGATTCTGATGAATTCTCGCCATGCGCTCTGCCACAGAACCGTGACAGTTTGATGAAGGGCGCCAAACGGTCATGGCGCCCTTCCCCGCCGGCTCGTCAGGCGAACTCCGCACGCAACTGCCGCGCCGCCGCCACCATGTTCACCAGCGCCACCTCGGCCTCCGGCCAGCCACGGGTCTTCAGACCGCAGTCGGGGTTGACCCACAGACGCTGTGGGTCGATGCGCCGCGCTGCCTTGCGCATCAGCTTGACCATCTCGGCGGTGTCCGGCACCCGGGGCGAGTGGATGTCGTAGACGCCCGGGCCGATCTCGTTGGGGTAGGCGAAAGCTTCGAACGCCCTCAACAGCTCCATGTCCGAACGGGAGGTCTCGATGGTGATGACGTCCGCATCCATCGCCGCGATGGACTCGATCACATCGTTGAACTCGCTGTAGCACATGTGGGTGTGAATCTGTGTGTCGTCGCGCACCCCGCTCGCCGCCAGACGGAACGCCTCGGTGGCCCACTCCAGGTAATGGGCCCAGCCGCTGTGGCGCAGGGGCAGCCCCTCGCGGAAAGCCGCCTCGTCGATCTGCACGATGCGGATGCCCGCCGCCTCCAGGTCCAGCACCTCGTCGCGGATGGCCAGCGCCAACTGGCGCGCCTGCACCTCACGGGACACGTCCTCGCGGGGGAAGGACCACATCAGCATGGTCACCGGGCCGGTGAGCATGCCCTTCATCCACTTGCCGGTCAGGCCCTGGGCATAGCGGATCCACTCCACCGTCATCGGCGCCGGGCGTGACAGGTCGCCAATGATGATCGCCGGCTTGACGCAGCGCGAGCCGTAGCTCTGCACCCAGCCGAAGCGGCTGAACACGTAGCCGTCCAACTGTTCGGCGAAGTACTCCACCATGTCGTTGCGCTCCGCCTCGCCGTGCACCAGCACGTCCAGCCCGAGGCGCTCCTGCACCTCCACCGCATGGCGGATCTCGGCCTGCATCGCCTCGGTGTAGGCGGCGAGCGACAGGCGACCCTGGCGATAGGCCTGGCGCGCCAGGCGAATGGAGGCCGTCTGCGGGAAGGAGCCGATGGTGGTGGTCGGGAACGCCGGCAACCCCAGGCGCTCGCGCTGGTGGACGATGCGCTGGTCGAAGGGCGACCGGCGCTGACTGTCCTGCGGGCGGATCGCCGCCAGGCGCGCCGCCACCTCGGGCTTGTGGATGCGGGTACTGGCCGCACGCGCCGCCAACGCCTCGCGGCTTTCAGCCAGGGCCGCGAGCACCTCGGGGTGCTCCGGCTCGCGCAGGGCGCGGGCCAGCAGCGCCAGCTCGGTGCACTTCTGTACGGCAAAGGCCAGCCAGCTCTTCACCTCGGCGTCCAGGCGGTCCTCGCGGGCCAGGTCCACCGGGCAGTGCAGCAGCGAGCAGGAGGGCCCGACCCACAGCCGATCCCCAAGGCGCTCATGGGCATGGCGCAGCACCTCCAGCGCGCGATCCAGGTCGCAGCGCCACACGTTGCGGCCGTTCACCACGCCAAGGGACAGCACCTTGTAGGCCGGCAATCGGTCAAGGATGGTCGGGTACTGCTCAGGGGCACGTATCAGATCAATGTGCAGGCCGTCCACCGGCAGGCTGGCGGCCAGGCCGAGGTTGTCCTCCAGGCCGCCGAAGTAGGTGGCCACCAGCTTGCGCAGGGGCTCGCGCTGCAGCAGGTTGTAGGCCTGCTCGAAGGCCGTGCGCCAGTCTTGGGGCAGGTCCAGGGCGAGGATCGGCTCGTCGATCTGCACCCACTCCACGCCCTGCTCGGCCAGGCGCTGGAAGATCTCGCCGTACACCGGCAGCAAATGCTCCAGCAGCTCCAGGCGGTCGAAGGCGCCACCCTTCGCCTTGCCCAGCCAGAGGTAGGTCAGCGGGCCGAGCACCACCGGCTTCACCGCATGGCCCAGCGCCAGGGCTTCGTCGACCTCCTCGAAGAGCTGCTCCCAGCCGAGGTGGAAGGTCTGGCCGGCGCTGAATTCGGGGACCAGGTAGTGGTAGTTGCTGTCGAACCACTTGGTCAGCTCCTGGGCGTGTCCGCCGCAGCAGCCGGCCCCCACACCACGGGCCATGGCGAACAGGGTCGCCAGGGTCGCGCAACCATCCGCCGGGCGGAAGCGCTCCGGCACCGCACCGACCATCAGGGAATGGGTGAGCACCTGGTCGTACCAGGCAAAGTCGCCCACCGGTAGCAGCTCGATGCCCGCCTCGGCCTGCAGACGCCAGTGCTCGGCCCGCAGGGTGCGGCCCACGTCGCGCAGGCCGGCTTCGTCCAGCTCGCCCTTCCAATGGGCTTCAAGGGCCTTCTTCAGCTCGCGATCGCAACCGATGCGGGGAAAGCCGAGGGAGTGTACCCGGACCATGTCTGTCTCCTTGTCTGTGAATGCCGGGCATTCTGGGCACCCACAAAACATGAGACAAACTCATAAAATTCTCTTTCAACTCAAATAACGCTCATGCAGACCCGAGCGTTCATGTGCCTGATTTGAAGCGCGTGAAAGCACGGGTCAGGGCACGATTGAAGGCCGAGCCGTTGTCGTTCTTGGTGTACAGCCGGGCGCGCACCTCGGTCGGCGGGTAGGTGCCGGGGTCGGCGAGGATGGCCGGGTCCACCGTGGCCGAAGCCGCCGTCACCGCGTTGGCGTAGCCGATGCTGTTGGTGATCGGGCCGATCACGTCCGGCCGCATGAGGAAGTCCATCAGCGCCAGGCCCTCGCGGGGGTGCGGTGCATCCGCCGGGATGACCATCGCATCGAACCAGATCTGCGCCCCCTCCCGCGGAATCGAATAGCGGATGTGGTAGGGCTTGCCAGCCTGGGTCGCCTGGCTGGCGGCCACTGTTGCATTGCCGTTCCAGGCCATCGCCAGGCAGGTGTTGCCGTTGGCCAGGTCGTTGATGTTGCGGTCATTGGCGAAGTAGCGGATCGAGGGGCGGACCTTTGCCAAGTGCTCGGCAGCTTTTTTAAGGTCGTCCAGGTCCTGGCGGTTGATGTCCAGGCCGAGGTAGCGCATGGCCGCGCCGAACACCTCGTTGGGGTCGTCCAGCAGGCTCACCCCGCAATCGGCGAAACGCGCCACCACTGCCGGGTCCATCAGCATCGCCCAACTGTCCACCGGGGCATCGGCCATGCGCGTGCGGATGGCCTCATCCTGGTAGCCGAAGCCGGTGGTGCCCCAGGCATAGAGCCCGGCATAGCGGTTGCCCGGGTCGAAGGCCGCCATGTGCTGGAGGAACTCATCCCCCAGCCCGGCAAAGTGTGGCAGCGCCCCCTTGTCCAGGGGCTGTACCGCACCACTGCGGATCGCCCGCTGCAGGTGCTGGCCGGCGGTCAGTACCAGGTCGTAGCCGCTGTGACCGGTGAGCAGCTTGGTCTCCATCGACTCCAGGGAGTCGAAGTGATCGGCCACCACGCGGATGCCCGTCTCGGCCTGGAAGCGCGAGAGGGTATCCGGGGCCATATACTCGCCCCAGATGAACAGGTTGACCTGCCGGGGCGCATCCTCGGCCTGGGCCCCCAGGCCCAGGCCGAGCAGGAGTACGGCGACGAGTGGGCGCATGGTGCCTCCTAGCGCTGCCGCGCGGCGTATTGCGGCATGGTGATGCAGGCGACGTTGCCGCCCCCCAGGAGGATCTCGCGGGATGCACCGATGCCGAGGATGCGGTGCTGCGGGAACAGATCCGCCAGTGTGGCCTGGGCGATCTCGTCGCACGGGTCGTCGAACAGCGGCAACACGATGGCCGAATTGCCAGCGTAGTAGTTGATATAGGACGCGCAGATACGGGTGCCGGCTTGGCGCAGGTGGGTACCGTCCACCTGATCCAGGCCCTCGGCCTCCTCCGCCGTCCACTCCAGCACGCGCGGCTGCGGCAGCTTGTGTACCTCCAGCGTGCGGCCACGCGCATCACGGGTGCTGCGCAGGATGTCGTAGGCCTCCTGGTAGATCTCCCACTGCGGGTCGCTGCGGTCGTCGGTCCACTGCATCACCACCACGCCGGGGCGGACGAAGCAGGCCAGGTCGTCGATGTGGCCATCGGTCTCGTCGAACTTGCAGCCACGGGGCAGCCAGATGACCTGGTCGGCGCCCAGGTAGTCGCACAGGCGCCCGGTCATTTCCGTCTTGCCCAGGTGAGCGTTGCGGTTGCGGTTGAGCAGGCATTGCTCGGTCGTCAGCAGGGTGCCCTGGCCGTCGCTCTGGATACCGCCCATCTCGGCGATGAAGGGCGCGCGGTAACGGTCGTAGCCCTCGATCTCGAGAATCTTCTGGGCGATCTGGTCGTCCTTGTCCCAGGGATAGTAGAGGCCGCCGTCGAGGCCGCCATAGGCGTTGAACTCGAAGTCCACGCCGCGCACCTCACCGCTGGCGTCATTGACCAGGAAGGCCGGCCCGCTGTCGCGGAACCAGGTGTCGTTGCAGGTCATCTCCACCACCCGCACATGCTGGGGCAGCAGGCGGCGAGCATTGGCGTACTGAGCCGCCGAGGCACAGACGGTGACCGGCTCGCTGCTGGCGATGGCGGTGACGATATCGACCCAGACCTTCTGCGCCGGCTTGGCACCGTTGCGCCACACATCCGGGCGCTCCGGCCAGCCCAGCCAGCAACGGGCCTTGGTTTCGAACTCGCCGGGCAGGCGGAAGCCGTCGGCCTTGGGCAGAGAGGTCAGAGTGCGTGCCATGTTCAGGTCCTTGTGGGGGATGGGAATGCCCCGACAGTACCCGCGCCGACGCGCTGGCGACCAATGACCTTTTTCAGTCAATTCATGAATTCAATTCACACATCAGCCAATTGATCACTGAACCAATCAACGAATTGCGCCACCGCCGGCTTGTCCAGCCGCAGGCGCTCGCACACCAGCGCGTACTGCCCGAGGGACGGCACCTGGGCCGCGAACGGCCTCACCAGCCGCCCGCTGGCCAGGTCCTCGGCGCTGGTGAGGTTGTCGCCAATCGCCACACCCTGGCCCCGTGCCGCTGCCTCCATGGTCAGCCCCGCGTGGCCCAGGTAAAGGTGCCGGGCCGGGCGCAGGTCGGCGGCGTGGGTGGCCAGCCAGGCGTTCCAGGTCTTGCCGTCCTGGTCGTCGTGCAACAGGCAGTGGCGCGCCAGGTCCCGGGGGTGCTTGAGGGGCGACTGGTTGAACAGGCCCGGGCTGCACACCGGGAAGAACTGCAGGGTCGGCAGCGGCCGCACGAAGTAGCTGCTGGCATCCTCCGGGCCGGTGCCGTAGATGATCGCCAGGTCCATTTCCGCACCGGGCAACTGCGCCTCCAGCGCCTGCTCGTGGAGGTGCAGAGTGATCTGCGGGTGGCGCTCGGTGAAGTCCGCCAGCCGCCCCACCAGCCACTTCTGCGCCAGCTCGGTGGTCACTGCCACCCGCAACTGAGCCTGGGAGCCGGGGTCGCGCAGCTCATCGCAGGCATCGAGGATCAGCTCGAAGGCCTGCTGCAGGCTGTGCAGCAGGCGCCGCGCCGGCGCACTGGGCCGGACCTGCCGCCCTTCGCGCTCGAACAGCGTCACCCCGAGCTGCTCCTCCAACTGGCGGATCTGGTGGCTCACCGCACTGTCGGTAACGCACAGTTCCTGGGCGGCACGGCCGAAATGCGCATGGCGCGCGGCCGCCTCGAAGGTGCGCAGGGCGGTGAGCGAAGGCAGGCGACGCATGGCAGAAGGCTCCCGGAAACGGACGGCGCATGCTGGCGCAAGGCGCAGGCTGCGACAAGGGCGCCGCTCGACACCCGCCGAGCGGATGAAGGAAACTCATGCCCCTTCGCCTCTTCACCAGTTCCACTCATGGACGGGAGCCCACGCATGCTCGAAGTACGCCACCTCAAGACCCTGCATGCCCTGCGCGAGGCCGACAGCCTGGTGGAAGCCGCCGAGCGCCTGCACCTCACCCAGTCCGCCCTCTCCCATCAGTTCAAGGAGCTGGAGGAGCGCCTCGGTCTGCCGCTGTTCATCCGCAAGACCAAACCGGTGCGCTTCACCAGCGCCGGCCTGCGCCTGCTGCAACTGGCCGACAGCGTACTGCCGCAGATGCGCGCCGCCGAACGCGACCTGGCACGCCTGGCCGGCGGCACTGCCGGGCGCCTGCACATGGCCATCGAGTGCCACAGTTGCTTCCAGTGGCTGATGCCCACCATCGACCAGTTCCGCGACGCCTGGCCGGAAGTGGAGCTGGACCTGGCCTCGGGCTTCTCCTTCGCCCCGCTGCCGGCCCTGGCCCGGGGCGACCTGGACCTGGTGGTGACCGCCGACCCCATCGAGCTGCCGGGTATCAGCTACGTGCCGTTATTCACCTACGAAGCGCTGCTGGCCGTGGCCAACCAGCACCCGCTGGCGGGCAAGCCCTACGTGGTGCCCGAGGACCTGGAGAGCGAAATCCTCATCACCTACCCGGTGGAGCGCGACCGCCTCGACGTGTTCACCCGCTTCCTCGAACCAGCCGACGTCGAACCCGCACAGATCCGCACCGCCGAGCTGACGGTGATGATGATGCAACTGGTGGCCAGCGGCCGCGGCGTGTGCTGCCTGCCCAACTGGGCGCTGCACGAATACAGCTCGCGGGGCTACGTCACCGCCAAGCGCCTGGGCGACAAGGGCCTGTACGCCACCCTGCACGCCGCCATCCGCGCCGACATGCTCGACGCCCCCTTCATGCGCGACTTCCTCCTCACTGCCAAGGACACCTCCTTCGCCACCCTCGAAGGCGTCAGCGCCGCACGTTGATGCGCAACCCACCGACACCATCCCTGTAGTGCGTAGGGTGGACCGCGCTTCACCGGTCCACCGTCGGGGCCACCCGCAGCACCGCTGCCGGACGCAGAAAGTGACGTCCACCCAACGCATGCAGTAGCCCGGACTTCAGTCCGGGAAAGCTCCCGCCCCGCTCCCGGGCTGAAGCCCGGGCTACAGTGCCCCTTGCCGAGCGTAGGGTGGACCGCGCTTCACCGGTCCACCGTCGGGCCACCCGCAGCACCGCTGCCGGACGTAAAAAGCGACGTCCACCCAACGCATGCAGTAGCCCGGACTTCAGTCCGGGGAAGGTCACTCCGCTCCCGGGCTGAAGCCCGGGCTACAGCGCCCCTTGAGCGTAGGGTGGACCACGCTTCACCGGTCCACCGTCGGGGCCACCCGCAGCACCGCCGCCGGACGCAAAAAGCGGCGTCCACCCAACGCATGCAGTAGCCCGGACTTCAGTCCGGGAAAGCTCCCCCGCTCCCGGGCTGAAGCCCGGGCTACGTGGGCTAGAACAACGCCAGGCTGTAGCTCAGGATCACCCGGTTCTCGTCCACGCCCCGGCCCACGCTGGTGCGGTAGACGGCGTTGCGCCAGGTCAGCCCCAGGTCCTTGAGCGGGCCGCTCTGCACCACGTACCTGAGGTCCGTGTCGCGCTCCCAGCCATGCACCGAGCGGCCGTCACCCAGCTCGCCGTCCCCGGCCTTGAAGTAGCGGGTCATCAACGCCAGGCCCGGCACGCCCAGGGTGGCGAAATCGAAGTCGTAGCGCAGCTGCCAGGAGCGCTCGCCACGCTCGGCGAAGTCGTAGTACTGGCCGAAGTTGACCAGGTAGGCGTCGGCCCCCTGCACGTAGGGGAAGGCCGTGCGGCCGCTCATGCGCTGCAGACCCAGGCCCAGTGCATGGCCATCGTGACGGCAGTAGGTGAACAGCGCGCCGAGGGCGCGGTTGTCGATCTCGCGGCGCCAGCCGGTGCTGGCATCGCGGCTGTCGAACAGGCGCAGGTCCAGCTCCAGGCGGTCCCCGCCCAGGGGCACGCGGCCCTTGAGGCCGAAGAAATCCTGCCGGTAGAGGTCTTCCAGTTCGGCATGGTGGTAGCTCAGCGTCCAGCCGGGGCGTGCCTCCCAGTCCACCCCGGCCAGGTCCAGGTGCCCGGCGCGCGGCCCGGCGGTGAAGCGCTTGTTGCGGTTGTACAGGGCCAGGTCGCTGCGCCCGCCCTCGTTGCGCTGGCTCACCTCGTCCAGCCGCGCCAGGGTGAAACCCAGGCCCTCCCATTCGCGGGATTCCACCAGCCCGCCGTGGAAGGTCTGCGGGAACAGCCGACCGTTGTTGGGCTGCAGGGTGGGCAGCCTGGGCACCAGGGCGCCGAGCTTCAGCTCGCTGCGCGACACCCGCGCCTTGAAGGTCCCGTCGAGGCGGCCGTAGTCGTCGGCGGCGCGGCCATCGTCCTGCACCGCCAGCAGCCCGGTGCCGGAGCGACCCTTGCCGGAGTCCAGCTTCAGGCCCAGGCGCCCCATGGCGTCGAGGCCGAAACCGACGGTGCCGGCGGTGTAGCCGGAGCGATAGTCGAGGAGGAAGCCATGGGCCCATTCCTCGTGCCGCGAGTCGCCCGCGCCATCACGGAAATCGCGGTTCATGTAGAAGTTGCGCATCTGCAGGGTGGCGCTGGAGGCCTCGATGAAACCATCGGCGGCCAGGGCCCAGGGGGCCGCGCCGCCCAGCAGCAGGGCAGTGAATGCAGCGGGGTGTTTCTTGTTGTTATGCATGGTGCTCTCCAAGGCTCGGGGCGAGCGGCGGGCGCGCCCTCCATCACGAAGCGCTCAAGGGCGCTCCAGGACCACGGCCACGCCCTGGCCCAGCCCCACACCGAGGCTGACCAGGGGGTCGCGCGGGTTCTTGCATTGCAGGGTGCGGCAGACGGTCAGCGCCGGGGGCGCGCCGGGGGCGCCCGGCGAATGGCCGAGGGCGATGGCACCGCCGTGGCGGCCGATCGGAGTGCGCAGGCCCGCATGGCTAGAGGCGTCGAGCATCAGTCTTCTCCCGAATGGGGTGGCTGTCCGGTGTGCAACAGGGACAGGCCCAGCCGCGCGCGGCGGCGCAGCCAGGGGCTGGGGCGGTAGCGCGGGTCACCGCTGAGGGCTTGCAGGCGCTGGAGGATCGACAGCACCCGCGCCGGCCCCAGGCGGTCGCCCCAGGCCAGCGGGCCGTGGGGGTAGCCGAGGCCGAGGCGCACGGCCAGGTCGATATCGGTGGGCGTGGCGATGCCCTGCTGGGCGATGTCGCAGGCCAGGTTGACGATACCGGCCAGGGTGCGCTGGACCACGAAGCCCGCGCTGTCGCGGATCACCGTGACCCTGGCGCCATCGGCCGCGAACAGGGCTCGCGCGGCCTCCAGGCAGCCCGCCCCGGTGGCGGGCGTGGGCATCAGGCAGCGGTGCGAGGCGCGCTCCGCCAGGGCGTCGAAGGCCACCACGCGCGTGGGGTCGAGTTCGAAGTGCAGCGCCGCTTCGGTGGCGTCCAGGCCCAGGGGAGCGAGCAGGCAGAGCGCGTCGGCGGAAGGCCGCTCGCCCTCCTCCAGCTCCGCGCCCAGGCCGCTCAGCCAGGGGCGCAAGAGCGCGGCGTCGAAGCCCTCGTCCAGCCCCAGCCATACCGGCATCCGCGGGCCGCTGGCGCGCGGTTGCGGAACCGGCTCGGCAACCGCCGGATAGCGATGGAAACCACGCCCGCTCTTGCGCCCCAGATAGCCGGCGGTCAGGCGCTGGCGCAGCAGCGGGTGCGGGCGGTAGCGCGGCTCCTCGTAGAACTGCCGGTAGATGGATTCCATCACCGGCACGCTGACATCCAGCCCCACCAGGTCCATCAGCTCGAAAGGCCCCATGGGGAAGCCCGCGCCGTCGCGCAACAAGGCATCCACTTCGGCCGGCGCCGCCACGCCCTCGGCGAGGATGCGCAGCGCCTCGGTGCCATAGGCGCGCCCGGCATGGTTGACCAGGAAGCCCGGCGAGTCCTGCACCCGCACCGCCTGGTGACCGAGCCGCCGCACCAGCGCCAGCAGGCGCTCGACCACGTGCTCGTCGGTGGCGAGCCCCGGGATCACCTCCACCAGGCGCATGCGCGGCACCGGGTTGAAGAAGTGCAGCCCGGCCACCCGCCCCGGCGCCTCGCAGGCCGAGGCGATGGCGGTGATCGACAACGACGAGGTGTTGCTGGCGAGAATCGCCTCGCCCCCCAGCAGCGCCTCCAACTGGCGGAACAGCGCCTGCTTGGCGGGCAACTCCTCGACTATCGCCTCCACCACCAGTTGGCAGCCGGCCAGGCCCTGCAACCCCTCTACCGGCAGCAGGCCGACACGGGCCTGTTCAAGCTGGGCGTCGCTGACTCGGCCCTTGTCCCGTTGCTTCTCCAGCTCGGCAAGGATGCGTTCGCGGGCCTGTGCCGCCGCATCGGGCCGCATGTCGTGCAGCCGCACCTGCAAGCCGGCACAGGCCGCCAACTGGGCGATGCCCTGGCCCATGGCGCCGCAGCCGACCACGCCGAGGCAGGTGATCTCGTTCCCGTTCATCGGCCCTGGTACTCCGGCTCGCGCTTGGCGAGGAAGGCGCGCATGCCCTCCTTCTGGTCCTGGCTGTCGAACAGCAGTTGGAAGGCCTGGCGCTCCAGCAGCAACGCGCTCTCCAGGGGTAGGTCGGCACCGTCGCGCACCACCGCCTTGATCTGCGCCACGGCCAGCGCCGGCAGGCGGGCGATCTCTTCGGCCAGGGCCAGCGCGCGGGGCAGCGCATCGTCCTCCGCCAGCTCGCTGACCAGGCCCATGGCCAGGGCCTCCTCGGCCCCCACCAGGCAGCCGGTCAGCAGCAGACGCAGGGCCCGGTACTTGCCCACTGCACGCACCAGGCGCTGGGTGCCACCGGCACCGGGCATGATGCCGAGGCGCACCTCGGGCTGGCCGAAGCGCGCCGTGGCTCCGGCAACGATCAGGTCGGCGTGCAGCGCCAGCTCGCAGCCGCCGCCCAGGGCCAGGCCGTTGACCGCTGCGATGATTGGCGTGCGGCATTGCGCCAGGGCCTGCCAGTAGCGCTCCACGCGGCGTTGCTGGACCTGCAGCGGGCCGGCCTCCACCAGTTCGCCCAGGTCCGCCCCGGCGGCGAACACCGTGGGGCCACCGCTGATGACGATGACCCGCACCGACGGGTCGTCATCCAGCCCTTGAACCGTTTCGGCGAGCGTGCGCCGCAAGGCCAGGTCCAGGGCGTTGCGCCGCTCCGGGCGATCCAGCGTCAGCAGGGCGATGCCGGCGCCGGGGTGTTCGAGCCGCAGCGGAGGCGGCGGGCAAACGCGTTCTTCATGGACCCTCATGACGATCTCCGATCAGTTCTCTGTGCAGGGGGGAACGGGGGGCGTCAGCCGCGCACGATCCCGCGTTGGATCAGGTCGTCGACCTGCCCGGCATCCAGGCCGAGGCCATCGAGCAGCTCGCGGCTGTGCTGGCCCAGGCCCGGCGGCGGGCTGCGGTACTGCGCCGGGGTGCGCGAAAGCTTCACCGGCGAGGCGATACCGCGGTAATCACCCAGCTCCACCAGCATTGCCCGGTGGCGGGTGTGCGGATGGGCGATCGCCTGATCCACCGTGGTCACCGCGCCGCAGGGCACGCCCAGGCGGATCAGCGCCTCGGCCAGGGGCGGGCCGTCATGGCTGGCCAGATGGCATTCGAGCGCCGCCTTCAGCGCCTGGCGATGCACCGAGCGGCTGCCGTTGTCGGCGAAGCGCGGGTCGTCCAGCAGGGCCTCGGCGCCCAGGTGCTCGCAGAGCCGGGCGAACTGGCGGTCGTTGCCCACGGCGAGGAAGATCGGCTCGCCGCCGGTTCGGTAGCTGTCGTAGGGGGCGATGTTGGGGTGGGCGTTGCCGCTGCGCGGGGTCGCCCGGCCCGAGCCGAAGTAGTTGGGCAGGTGCGGGTGCAGGAGCGACAGGCCGCAGTCATAGAGGGTGATGTCCACGGACTGCCCGCGCCCGCTGCGCTGCCGCTCATGCAGCGCGAGAAGGATGCCGGCCAGGGCGTTGAGCCCGGTGACCATGTCCACCACTGGCAGGCCGACCCGCAGCGGCCCGCCGTCGGCCTCGCCGTTCACGCTCATCAGCCCGGCCATGGCCTGGATCGCCGCGTCGTAGCCGGGCAGCCCGCCGAGCGGGCCGTCGGCGCCGAAGCCGGAGACGGCGCAGTGGATCAGCCGGGGAAAGCGCTCGGCCAGCACCTCGGCATAGCCGATGCCCCAGCGCTCCAGGGTGCCGGGCTTGAAGTTCTCCAGCAGCACGTCAGCGTCTTCCAGCAGGCGCAGCAGCAGCTGGCGACCCTCCGGCTGGGCGAGGTCCACCACCAGCCCCTTCTTGTTGCGGTTGATGCCACGGAAGTAGGAGGCGGTATCGCCCTCGAAGGGCGGGCCCCAGCCCCGGGTCTCGTCGCCGGTCGGGGGTTCCAGCTTGATCACCTCGGCGCCGTGATCGGCCAGGGCCTGGGAGCAGTAGGGGCCGCCCAGGACGCGGCTGAGGTCGAGAACACGGATGCCGTGCAAGGCGCCCCGAGGGGCTGTCGTTGTGGTCATGGTCGGAGGCTCCGCGATCAGTGGGGCAGCAGGCGCAGGGCGTCGTCCAGGCTCAGCGGGCCTTCGGCCAGCAGGGCCGGCAGCAGCGCCTCGCCGGCATCCGCCTCGGCCGCCAAGGGGTCGCGGGGCAGCACGCGATGGCGCAGCACCAGCAGGGCCAGGGCCAGGCGCCGGTGGTTGGGGGCAAGACGCGCGCCTTCCCACGCCAGGGCGATGGCCGTGGCGACGTGGTAGAGCGCGCTGCCGGCCTGGCGCACCTGCTGGTGGCGGCGGGCCTCGGCGACCTCGGCCATCAGCGCGACGGCCTTGTCCAGGCTGCTGCGCAGCAGCGCATCGGCGGCGGCAGGCAGGGCCGCCTCGTCGAGCAGGCCGCGCAGGTGGCGGCCCAGAGGCTCCAGGGCGCCTTCGCGGGTCACGGCGCGGGCGATGTCCAGCGCGACGATGTTGCTGGTGCCCTCCCAGATCGAGCCCAGGTGGGCGTCGCGCACCAGGCGGGCGTCGCTCCATTCCTCGATGTAGCCGACGCCGCCGCGCACCTCCATGGCGTCGCCGGTGGCACGGCGGGCATCGCGGCAGGCGCGGAACTTGATCAGCGGGGTGAGGATGCGCACGCACTGCTGCGCCTCGCGGTCGCCGGCATCGGCACGGGGCAACAGGGTGGCGATCTGCATGAACAGGGAACGCGCCTGCTCGGCGGGCAGCATCAGCTTGAGCAACTGACGCTGCATCAGCGGCATGTCCACCAGGCGCTTGCCGAACGCCTGGCGCTGACGGGCGACGAACAGCGCCTCGTTGAGCCCCCGGCGCATCAGCCCGGCGGCCCGCACGCCGTTGGACAGGCGCGACATGTTGACCATGTCGGCCATCTGCTGAAAGCCGCGCCCCACCTCGCCGATCAGGTAGGCGGTGGCGCCTTCCAGGGTGATCTCGCCGCTGGCCATGGAGCGGGTGCCGAGCTTGTCCTTCAGGCGCACGATGCGGTACGCGTTGCGGCTGCCATCGGGCCGGTGCCTGGGCAGCAGGAACAGGCTGACCCCGGCCATGCCTTCGGGAGCGTCCTCGGGGCGGGCGAGCACCATGGCGAGGTCGGCGTCGGGGTTGGAGCAGAACCATTTGTCGCCGTGCAGGGTCCAGGCCCCGTCCTGCTGCCGCGCCACGGTGCGGGTGCGCGCCACGTCGGAGCCGGCGGCCTGCTCGGTCATGAACATGGCGCCCTGGTAGAGGCTGTCGAAGTCCCGCGAGGTGAGGCTCGGCAGGTAGCGTTCCACCAGCTCCGGGGCGCCGTACTTGCGCAGGGTGCGGGTGAGGGAGTCGGTCATGCTCACCGGGCAGCAGAGGCCGAACTCGGCCTGCACGAACAGGTAGGTCAGCGCGTACTTGACCAGCGGCGGCGGGCCGTCGGCCACGTGGCTCATGGAGGCCAGGCCCAGCTCGGCATAGGCCACCCGCTCCAGGGCCACGTAGTCGGGGTGCTTGAGCACCCGTTGCAGGTCCTCGCCACGGCGGGTGCGGCTGGCCAGCACCGGGGGGTTCTTGTCCGCCGAGAGTGCCAGCGCGTCCAACTCGCCACCGGCGCGAGCGCCCAGCGCCTGCAGGCGCGGCAGCCAGGGCGCCAGCACAGCTTCGGGCAGGTAAAGGGACAGCAGGCGGGCAAGCTCGGGGTCGGCGTCGAACAGGTTCATCCCGCGGCTGTCGGGGATGTTCAGGTCGTCGATGACGGGGCGTTCGATCAGGGCGTTCATGGCGTCACTCCTTCGTGTCGTGCGCCGAGACTAGGAAGCCCTACGATAAGTATCCAATAGAATAAAAGGCCCATACGATAAGAAAATCATATCGTTGAAGGGAGCACCGAATGGACCTCAAGCAGCTTCGCTACTTCATCGCCGTCGCCGAGGAACTGCACTTCGGCCGCGCTGCCGCGCGCCTGTTCATCTCCCAGCCGGCGCTCTCCTTCGACATCAAGAAGCTGGAGGAGCAGTTGGGCGTGCAACTGCTGGTGCGCACCAACAAGTCGGTGAAGCTCACCGCCCCTGGCCAGGTGCTGCTGGACGAGGCCCGCAGCCTGCTGCAACAGGCCGAGCAGGCACGGCGCCTGACGTTGCGCTCGGCCCAGGGCGCACTGGGCCGGCTGCGCGTGGGGTTCGTCAGCTCGATGCTCTACCGCGGCCTGCCGGCAGCGGTGCGCGGCTTCGAGGCGGAGCAACCGGGCATGGAGGTGGTGCTGCAGGAGATGAACAGCGCCGAGCAGGCCCTGGCGCTGCAGCGCGGGCAGATCGACATCGGTTTCGTCCATCGCGGCCCACTGGCGGCGGGGCTGCGCTCCGAGGCCCTGCTGGCCGAACCCTTCCTCTGCTGCCTGCCGCCCGGGCACCGCCTGGCGGGTGCCGAGCGCATCGACCTGGCCGAACTGCGCGACGATCCGTTCATCCTCTTCCCGCGCCCGGCGGCGCCGCATTACCACGATCTGATCATCGCCTGCTGCGTCGGGGCCGGCTTCAGCCCGCAGATCCGCCATGAGGCGCGGCTGTGGCAGACCATCGTCGCCATGGTGGCGCAGGGCATGGGCGTCGCGCTGCTGCCGGCGTCCCTGTGCCGCGCCTGGCCGGGCGTCATCGGCGTCCCGCTGGTGCAGGAAGGCGCGCTGTCGGAAATCCACGCCCTGTGCAGCGAGGAGAACGCCCCCGAGGCGGCGCACGCCTTCCTCGCACGCCTGCAACGGCAACTGGCGCGCGACGATACGGATTCCGTTATCGCGCCATAAGAACAAACGACTATTGATTTGCCGACCGCCCTCCTAGACTCCGGCTCGACTCGAGTCTCAAGCCACGCGCCAGCCCGCCCCGCCACACCCCTTGTCTGCATCGGCGGGGTGGCCGCTGGTTCGCCAGATAAAAACAACAAGAGAGGTGGAGTCCATGAACCACGCCCTGCACCCGGACGAACGGGAACAGCATCGCAAGGCCCGCAAGGCGGGCATCGCTTCCTTCATTGGCACCACCATCGAGTGGTACGACTTCTACATCTACGGCCTGGCCGCCGCGCTGGTGTTCGGCAAGGTGTTCTTCCCCGCCGACATGGACCCGGGCGTCGCCACCCTGCTGTCCTTCGCCACGCTCTGGTCCGGCTTCATCGCCCGGCCCCTGGGCGGCATCATCTTCGGTCACCTGGGCGACCGCATCGGGCGCAAGACCACCCTGGTGATCACCCTCATCATGATGGGCCTGGCCACCACCGGCATCGGCCTGCTGCCCACCTATGCGCAGATCGGCGTCTGGGCACCGGTGGCGCTGGTGTGCCTGCGGGTGATCCAGGGCATCGCCGTCGGCGGCGAATGGGGCGGCGCCATCCTCATCGCCAGCGAGAGCGCGCCCAAGGGCAAGGGCATCCTCTACGCCGCCTTCGCCCAGCAGGGCTCGCCCACCGGCAATCTGCTGGCGACCCTGGCCTTCTTCGCCCTGAGCAGCCTGCCGATGCCGGACTTCCTGCAATGGGGCTGGCGCATTCCCTTCCTGCTTTCGGCGGCGCTGGTGATCGTCGGCATGGTGATCCGCCTGACCCTGGAGGAGTCGACGGACATGCAGCGGCTGATGCGCGAGAACAAGACCGCCAAGCTGCCGATCCTCGAAGTGCTGCGCAAGCACTGGCTGGTGGTGCTGCTCGGCGCGGGGACGCTGCCGGTGATCCACGTCACCTACTTCAAGAGCACCTTCGCCCTGTCCTGGGCCACCAAGACCCTGGGCTACAGCCAGAGCACCTTCCTCAGCATCATCGTCATCGCGCTGGTGGTGCAGTTCATCAGCCAGCCCTTCGGCGCGCTGCTGACCACCCGCATCGACATGCGCAAGGCGGTGGCGATCATGGTGCTGCCGGAGTTCATCCTGATGCCGGCGATGTTCTTCGCCGTGGAGACCAACGTGTACTGGATCGCCGCCGTCGGCATGTGCCTGGCGACCATCCCCCACGCCATGTTCTACGGCGCCATCGGCGGCATCCTGGCCCGCGCCTTCCCCACCCGGGTGCGCTACTCCGGCCTCTCGCTGGCCTACCAGTTGTGCTCCCTGCTGGTGGGTGGCGGCACCCCGCTGCTGGCCCAGTGGATCCTCAACTCCACCGGCAGCATCGTCGGCGTGGCCATCGCCTCGGCGCTCTATGCGGTGGTGTCGCTGGTCTGCACCCTGGCCCTGCTGCGCATCACCGGGCACCGCGCCAGCGAACGCTCCACAGCGGAGCGGGACGACGGCGAACCGGATGCCCAAGCCGAGCCCCGCAGCGGCGCCCGCATCGGCCAGACCAACCCGGCCTGACCCCCCCCACGACCCGCGTGCACGCCACGCGGGTTGCACCTGGCACGCCCCCGGTAGGGGCGACTTCAGTCGCCAAGCGGTGCGCAGCGCTGCCAAGGACTTCGCGAGCAGAGCTCGCTTACAGGCAGTCGCTACCTCGATCACCTGCTGAAGCCCGGGCTACGGTGGCTTTGGACAGGCACAGGGTGGACCGCGCGTCACCGGTCCACCGTCGGGGCCAATCGCAGTTGCTTTCGCGAATGGATACACCAAGGAGACAAGCCGTAGCCCGGACTTCAGTCCGGGGAAGTCCCCGCGCACATGCCATAGGGCAGGCATTTCGCGAGCAGAGCTCGCTTACAAGCAGTCGCTACCTCGATCAGTGATCTCCCGGGCTGAAGCCCGGGCTACGGTGGCTTTGGACAGGCACAGGGTGGACCACGCTTCACCGGCCCACCGTCGGGGTCAATCGCAGTTGCTTTCGCGAATGGATACACCAAGGAGGCAAGCCGTAGCCCGGACTTCAGTCCGGGGAAGTCCTCGCGCACATGCCATAGGGCAGGCATTTCGCGAGCAGAACTCGCTCCTGCAAGCAGTCGCTGCCTCTATCAGTTGGGCTGAAGCACGGGCTACGGGGCTTTAGCGGAGCTTTTCCAGCATCTGGTAGTACCACATGCCCACCGCCAGCATGGGGTTGCCGAACATGTCGCCCATGGGGACCTTGATGTGGGAGCAGCCGGCGAAGGTGTCGAAGCGCCCCAGGGTGCCGGTCATGGCCTCGGCCATGATCTCGCCCATGATGTGAGTGGTGGCCACGCCATGGCCGGAGTAGCCCTGGCAGTACCAGACGTTGGGCGAGAGCTTGCCCAACTGCGGGATGCGGTTGATGACGATGCCCATGGCGCAGCTCCACTGGAACTCGATCTCCACGCCCTTGAGCCGGGGGAAGGTGCGCTCGATGGCCGGGCGCAGCTCGGCGGCGATATCCCGCGAGTCGCGCCCGGAGTAGTTGGCGCCGCCGCCCAGCAGCAGGCGTTTGTCGGCAGTGAGGCGGTAGTAGTCGAGCACGAAGCGGCAGTCGTAGACGGCCAGGTCCTGCGGGTTGATCTGGTCGGCGACCTCGCCCAGCGGGCGGGTGGTGACGATGCCGCCCATGGCCGGGAAGATCATGCCTTTGAGCTTCTTGCGCTCCAGCTTGTGGTAGACGTCGCCGGCCAGCAGCACCTGCCCGGCGTTGACCCGGCCCTGAGCGGTGACCACCGCCGGGCGCGGCCCGTGGACGATCTCCAGCACTTCGGAGTGCTCGAAGAGCATCGCCCCCAGGCTCTCAGCCGCGCGGGCCTCGCCCAGGCACAGGTTGAGCGGGTGCAGGTGCATGTTGCGGGTGTTCTTCAGCGCGCCCAGGTACAGGTCACTCTCCAGGTGGTTGCGCATGCCGGCGGCGTCCAGCAGGGTCACCTCCCCTTCCATGCCACGGGCCAGGGCTTCCTCGTAGGAGGCCTTCAGCTCGTCCATGTGCGCGGGCTTCATCGCCGCGTGCAGGTGACCGTGCTTGAGGTCGCACTGGATGCCATAGCGGGCGACGCGCTGCTTGATGATCTCGTGGCCGCGCCAGCGCAGGTTCCAGATGAAGTCATCCACCTCCTTGCCCAGGCGCTGGCGCATCTGCTTGCGCATGGCCTCGTCGCCGGAAAGGCTGCCGGTGACCTGGCCGCCGTTGCGGCCGGTGGCGCCCCAGCCGATCTTCTTGGCTTCCACCAGGGCCACCTTGAGCCCGCGCTCGGCCAGCTCGACGGCGGTGGCGACGCCGGTGAAACCGCCGCCGATGATGACCACGTCCGCCTCGACCGTGCCGGTCAGGGTGGGGTAGTCGGTCTCCTGGTTGAGGGTGGCGGTGTAGTAGGAGCGGCAGCGTTCGGCGCTGGCGGCGTTCTTCAGTGCAGCATTCATCGGGTCATTCCTTCAGTGCCCCTGTGGGGGCATCCAACGGGTGCAGGCCGCCCGGCGGCCCGCGCATAAAAGGGTCAGGCCTGGTCCATGTACCAGCGCCAGTCCTGCTCGCTGACTTCGGCCATGAACTGGCGGTACTCGGCGCGCTTCACGGCCAGGTACACGCCGAGGAAGGCCTCGCCGAACGCCTCGCGGGCCCAGGTGGACGCTTCCAGGGCGCGCAGGGCGGTGAGCCAGTCGGTGGGCAGGCGCTCGGTGGCCTGGGCATAGCCGTTGCCCTGGACCGGCTCGCCGGGGTCGATCTCGTCGCGCAGGCCGCGGTGGATGCCGGCGAGGATGGCGGCGGCCGCCAGGTAAGGGTTGGCGTCGGCGCCGCAGATGCGGTGCTCCACGTGCCGGCTGGCCGCCGGGCCGCCCGGTACGCGCAGGCTCACGGTGCGGTTGTCCACACCCCAGGTGGGTGCCAGCGGGGCGTAGCTGTTGGCCTGGAAGCGGCGGTAGGAGTTGGCGTTGGGGCAGAACAGCAGCAGCGAATCCAGCAGCGAGTCGAGCATGCCGCCCACGGCCAGGCGCAGCAGCGGGGTGCCGGCCGGGTCTTCGCTGGCGAACAGGTTGCGGCCCTTCGCGTCAGCCAGGCTGACGTGCATGTGCATGCCGGTGCCGGCCAGGTGATCGAAGGGCTTGGCCATGAAGCAGGCACGCATGCCGTGGGCATTGGCCACGCCCTTGACCAGGCGCTTGTAGCGCACGGCCTGGTCCATGGCGGTGAGCGCGTCACCGTGCTCCAGGGTGATCTCCACCTGACCCGGGGCGTACTCGGAGATGGCGGTGCGCGCCGGGATGCCCTGGGCCTTGCAGGCGGCGTAGAGGTCGGCGAGGAACGGCTCGATCTGCTCCAGCTCGCGCAGACCGTAGACCTGGGTGGTGCGCGGGCGGCGGCCGTCGGTGTCCAGCGCCGGTTGCGGGCGGCCCTGGGCGTCGTTCTTCTGGTCCAGCAGGTAGAACTCCAGTTCGCAGGCCATCACCGGGTGGTAGCCGTCGGCCTTGAGCTGGTCGATCACCTGCACCAGCAGGTGGCGCGGGTCGGCGATGGCCGCCGGCATGCCCTCTTCCGGGTGCATGCACACCTGCAGCGCGGCGGTGGGCATGCGCCGCCAGGGCAGGCGCACCAGGCTGCCGGGCAGCGGGTAGGCGCGGCAGTCGATGTCGCCCACATCCCAGACCAGGCCGGAGTCCTCCACATCCTCGCCGTTGAGGGTGAGCCCCAGGATGGTGCTCGGCAGCGGACGGCCGCTCTGGTAGACGGCGAGCAGTTCCTCGCGGTGCAGCAGCTTGCCGCGCGGCACGCCGTTGGCGTCGAGGATGAACAGCTCGAAGGTGTCGATGTCCGGGTTCTGGTCCAGGAAGTTCTGGGCTTCCTGCGCTCTGGCAAATGTCATGTGGCTCCCTCTGCGCCCTGAGGCGCGCGAAATGGTCCCGTCCCTGGCCATGCAAAGGCTGTGCAGGCGGGCGAGGTCAACGATAGTGACGGTGCGGCGCGTGGGCCGCGATCAGGCAGGTGCGCTATCCGGCGGGCGCGCGTGGCGGCAGTGCCAGAGCGCCCAGAAGGCCAGTTCGAGAGGGAGGGAGACGCGGGTCAGGGCCGGCCACCGGCTACACCGCCAGCGCACGCTGCCCAGGTGGGGCGGCGTGTGCGATACGGGAGCGGTTGTGCGGGTCGAACCCATCGGGAAGGTGCCGAAAACAAGGATGCCCCGGAGACTCGCACGCCCCCATGGGTGCTTAAAATCCAGTTTTTCCTATCTTTGGTTCAGGCGGCGCTAAACAATTTGCCGCCGGTGGGAGCGGGCTCCATGGCGAAGTGCCCGGGCACCGGGCCTTCGCGAATGACTCCGCCCCCGCACGCCTCAGGCGTCGTCCTGGGCGCCCTGCATGGCCTCGTAGACGGCCACGGCCTCGATGCCCAGCTCTTCGGCCAGTTCCAGCACGCGCGGCAGGTCCTGGGTGTAGACCAGCACGGCCTGCAGCACGCCCTCTTCCATCGGGTCGCTGAAGCCCACCAGCACGTAGCCGCCCTTCTCCGGGTAGAGCGCGCTGAGCTGCACCTGGATGCTGCGCACGGCGCGCAGCGGCTCGACCCTCTTCAGCTGCTTGGGCTGGATGTTGAAGGTCACGCTCGGGCCGAAGGAGGCGATGATCTGGCTCAGCAGCTCCGGGTAGTCATCCGCGTGGAACAGCACGGTCTCCGGCAGGCTGCCCACCACCACCCACTCGCCGAGGGGGATGGTGAAGGTGTCGTCGTAGTTGATGTCGGGGTTGGCCGCGAGGAAGGCTTCCGGGTCGGCATAAGCCTGGGCCGCTTCGTCGGCGATCTGCTCGATCTCTTGCTCGGTCATGCAACCCGAGCTGATTTTGGTGATGAGTTCGACGAGCTGCGCTTTCATGGCAAGGAAGTCCTGGGGTGGATAACGAGGAGTGAAGGATATAGGCAAGCCGCCGCGCCGTCAGCCGAACCGGCCCTCGCGCTGCCGGGCCGCCGATGCCCCACGAAAAAGCCCGTCACAAGGACGGGCTCTTTCACCACCAACCGGCTCAGGCGCGGAGCTTGCCGGTCCAGTCCATCAGGCTGCGCCACAGGCACACGCCCACGAAGTAGGCCGAGGACAGGCCCCACAGCACCAGCATCATCGGCTTCATGCCCGGGTACTGGATGACCAGGAACATGCTGCTCAGCATCCACACGAAGGTCACGGTGATGTTCAGCGGCATCAGGCGCTTCACCCGGAAGGGGTGCAGGAACTTCAGCTTGGTCAGGGTCAGCGCGGCCAGCACACAGATGATGCCGAAGCTCACTGCCGGCGGCAGGTCCAGCAGGTAGAGGTACAGCGCCACCACGTTCCAGGCCGCGGGGAAGCCGACGAAGTAGTTGTCGCTGCTCTTCATGTTCAGGTTGCAGAAGCAGAACAGCGACGACACCAGGATCAGGCTCACCGTGGGCAGCACGGTGTAGTCCGGCAGCGGCACGTAGCGGTAGATGAAGATGGCGGGGATGAACACGTAGGTGAGGTAGTCGATCACCAGGTCCAGCGTCGAACCGTCGAAGTTCGGCAGCATGGTGCTGGTCTGGACCTTGCGCGCGAAACTGCCGTCCAGGCCGTCCACCAGCAACGCCGCGCCGAGCCACAACAGGCAGTCACGGGGTTGGTTGTCGAAGAGTGCCAGGATGGCCATCAGGGCCAGCACCACACCGGTGGCAGTGACGCCGTGGGCCGACCAGGCCTTGGCTTTATTGACCGCGTTGATTTGAGTGGACACGTTCGTCTCTATTCCGCTGAGTGGTGACGATATTGGGTAGACAACTGTTTTTTCCTACACGTTCATCGATCGGGTCCGAGCGACGACGGGCACAATGCCGAAGATTCTACTCGTTGCGCCAGTCATTCGATGCAGCTTCCTTCACGTTGGGCACGCTCCGCCGCCCAGCGGCTTGCCCCTGTGCCCCCGCAGCGCCCCGGCCAGAGGCCCGGCAGGCGCCTGACCGACCGTCGGCCCGCTGCGGCTTGCATCCCCGCCCACCCCGCTGCACCCTAGCGCGCCGAAACCCGACGCCCGTCCCATGAGCCAGCCCCTCGACCCGAACCGTTGCCCGCTCTGCGGCCAGCCCAACCAGTGCAGCCTCGCCCGTGGTGACGCCCAGCCGTGCTGGTGCTTCAGCGTCGAGATCGACCCCGAGGCCCTGCGCCAGGTGCCGCTGGAAGCCCGCGACCGCGCCTGCCTGTGCCCACGCTGCGCCCGCCTGCGCGCTGACGACGAGCCGGCCTGATGCGCCTCGACCGCCTGCTGGGCAACCTCCCCGACCTCAACCGCCAGGATGCCCGCCTCGCCCTGGCCGCCGGCCGCGTGCAGGTCAACGGCGCCCCCGAGCGCGACGCCCGGCGCGAAGTGCGTGTGTTCGACCGCGTCACCCTCGACGCCCGCGAGATCCAGCCCGGCAAGCCCGCCCGCTACTTCATGCTGCACAAGCCGGCCGGCTGGGTGAGCGCCACCTGCCACGACGAACACCCCACCGTGCTCGACCTGCTGGACGAGCCCGACAAGCACGAACTGCACCTGGGCGGCCGCCTCGACCTCACCACCACCGGGTTGCTGCTGATCACCAACGACGGCCTCTGGTCGCGCCGCGTGACCCAGCCCGAAACCAAGCAACCCAAGGTCTACCGCGTGGAGACCGAAGACGAGATCGACCCCGCCTGCATCGCCGCCTTCGCCGCCGGCCTCTACTTCGCCTACGAAGACCTCGTCACCCGCCCCGCCCAGCTGGAAATCCTCGCCCCGCGCCAGGCCCGCCTCACCCTCCACGAAGGGCGCTACCACCAGGTCAAGCGCATGTTCGGCCACTTCCGCAACAAGGTCGTCGGCCTGCACCGCGAGCGCATGGGCGACCTGCCGCTGGACCCGGCCCTGGGCCCCGGCCAGTACCGCGCCCTCACGCCGGACGAGATCGCCCTGTTCTGAAGCCCGACCAGCGGCTGCCCGATCCCCCGAACCTTTCGCCCCCGCCCCCACTCACAGCTCCGTGGCCAGGCAGCCGACCAACTGCAGGATTTTTTTCGGCCAGAGGCTTGCGGGCGGAAAACGCGGCTGCTTAACTCCCAACCAAGGTCAGAGTGTGACCAATGAGTCACAACGACCTTCCAAGCGACCCGCTGTACCGGCGCACGCGCCCTGCCCTGTTCCACCTGCCTGGTCAAAGGACCCACTCCAACGCCCCCTCAGCGGCGCTGGAACGGCCACCCTTTTTCGCTGTAAATCATTGAAAAATAAATAATTCTAAAAATCCTCGCCTGACATTCCCCTGTCATCTCCAGGCGTTTATCTGACTGCCATGCGCCGCGAACGATGCCCCCATCGCCCGCTCGTCCAACCTGCGCCCGGAGGAAACGACATGAGGCCTCAAACCCAAGTCGTCACAGTCAACAGGAAGTACAAGGTTCACACGGAGCTCTACGCCAACCCGCAGGCCAGCCGGACCATCATCCTGGTCAACGGCTCCCTCGCCACCACGGCCTCGTTCGCGCAGACGGTCAAGTACCTGCACCCGCAGTTCAACGTCGTGCTCTACGACCAGCCCTACGCCGGCCAGTCCAAGCCCCACAACGACCACGGCATCCCCGTTACCAAGGAAGCCGAGGCCGAGATCCTCCTGGCGCTCATCGAACACCACCAGGTGGACTACGTGTCCTCCTTCTCCTGGGGCGGCGTCGCCACCCTGCTCGCCCTCTCGCAGAACCCGGCGCGCATCCGCAAGGCGGTGATCAACTCCTTCTCGCCGGTGCTCAACGAACCGATGCTCGACTACCTGCGCAACGGCATGACCCACCTCCAGGCCCTGGACCGGGAGAACGTCGCGCAGTTGGTCAACGCCACCATCGGCCGCTACCTGCCGGCGCTGTTCAAGCGCTTCAACCACAAGCACGTCGCCAACCTCGACGACCACGAATACCTGCAGATGCACTTCCACATCCGCCAGGTGCTCAACCTCGACGCCCACTGCTACGTCGACTGCCTGCAAGCCGTGGACATCCCCCTGCTGTTCATCAACGGCGAGCACGACCTCTACACCTCCCCCGAGGACGCCCGCGGCTTCGCCCGCCACGTGCGCGACTGCCAGTTCGCCACCATCCGCAACGCCGGCCACTTCATCGACCTGGAGCACAAGGCCGGCTGGCAGCAGACCCAGGACGTCCTGCTGGGCTTCCTCAACACCCCCACCCGCAGCCAGCAGCCCCGCGTCCTCCACGGCCTGGGCCCGCAAGCCATGGCCGTATGACGCGCCCCACCCGGCCGCCAGCGCCCAGTGCAGGCGGCCGGCAGGGTGCGTTTCATCACGGAAGGTTCAGGGGCGGGGCTTCATTTCGGCCACGACTTCTGGTAAAAAGTCGGCCTCGCAAGCGGGCGTCGTATAATGGCATTACCTGAGCTTCCCAAGCTCATGACGAGGGTTCGATTCCCTTCGCCCGCTCCAGATTCAAAAACGCTAAGCCCCTGAAGAACCTCGGTTTTCAGGGGCTTAGTCGTTTTTGGGGGTTGGGAAGTGTCACCCGCCCTCCCCTGCCTACGGATCGGGCTCCCGCTCCAGCATCTGCTGAGTCAGCAGCGCCACGTTGACCATCACGTACTTGCCCACCTTGCGGGACGGTAGGTAGCCGTTGCGAATCCAGCCCCACACCACGTCGTGTTCGTCGCCCATGCGAATCCAGTTGGCGAACTGGCGCCATGGCATCAGCGGTGGCGGCGCCAGGAAGTCATCACGGTCCATGGCTTAGCTATCCTTCACGGATTCTGAACGGTGGCGGGTCCAGAAGTCGGCACGGGCGCGATGGAGCGCGGCGCGCAGGCCGTAGTACAGGGCGTTGTCCCCCAGTTTGTTGAGGCGGCTGACCTGCAGGTCGTCCACGAAGCCGGCGACGTGGAACAGCAGCACCAGCTGGCGGAACCTCATGGCAGACGCGTTGGGATCGCGATGCAGGTCGAAGCGGATGATCCGGAGCAGTCGGAACAGCAGGCTGGTAGCGGCGCGGTGCGGGCTCCGGGCTTTACGGCATGACATAAGAACAAGGTAGTTTTCTTCCATCTCCCTGGCCTTTGTTGCACTATGTTGGTCTTTATTGGGAAATGATGATTTGCATTTAATGCAAATCACATAATGCAAGAATAACCACCATTGCAGATAGTTAGTAGCACTATTTGCTAATTACTAAGAACAAATTGGAATGATCAGAGAGCGGCTTATAGCCATATGGGACGCGAAGAGCTTCACAGCCAAGAAGCTGCAGGAGCTGAGCGGGATCGACCGCGAAAAGTGGTACGCCCTACGAAATGGAAAGCGCCGTGCGAACGAAGACGACATCGAAGCAATGGCCAACATCACGCCGGAGTACGCGCTGTGGCTTGTGAGCGGGAAGATCGCTCCTGAGTGCGGCCAGACCAGCCCCGAGTACGACCAGGCGAATGCCACGGATACGGAATAGGCCCTCTATAGATAGAAGCGGCCCGCCAGTTCCCCGGCGAGCCGCCTGTAACACCTAGCCCTCAGCCCCCAGCATCACGGAGGAAACGTCAGTTCCTCCATGATGAGCATCCCACCCGGCGCCCTCACCGCCCCTCCAGAACCTCCAGCACGTCCAAAGGCGGATTGAGAATATGAGAGAGCGAATCGTCGCGATACTTGAGCATAAGAAGCTCACGGCCAAGAAACTGGAAGAGCTGAGCGGCATCGACCGCGAGAAGTGGTATGCGCTCAGAAAGGGAGGAAGGAGGGTCAACGAGGACGACATCAAGGTCATCGTCGAACTGGCCCCGGAGTACGCGCTGTGGCTCGTGAGCGGAAAGATCGCCCCCGAGTGCGGCCAGACCAGCCCCGAGTACGACCAGGCGAAAGCCCCGGATACGGAATAGGCCCTCTATATAGAGAAGCGGCCCGCCAGTTCCCCGGCGAGCCGCTCGTAACACCCAGCCCTCCCCCCCAGCATCACGGAGGAAACGTCAGCTCCTCCACGATGAGCATCCCACCCGGCGCCCTTACCGCCAGCTTTACCGCCCCCTCCAGAACCTCCAGCACTTCCACTTCGATCCCCTGGGTCAGCAGCAGCTCCATCAGCCGCTCATCTGGCTCGCCATCAAGGATGTTGATCGACACCACATCACCCACGCGGCAGACACCTTCATGTAATTGCATTTGTGACACACCTCACATTTTCACGAGGTGAAGAACAGCACAGGGAACGGGTTAGCGCGAGGGTGGCCAGATGGATTCAGACGTCTCCTAGGAATCTTCGGCATCCCAGCTACACCTGCATGCGTAGGCCCCCTACCAACAGGCATGGGCACCGGCGTTGATAACGGCGCCCTGGCTGAATAGGATTCAGCGGCTTGCCGATCAAAGGAGTGATGGCCATGAAAGCCGACTGGGATGACGCCCCCCGCCATGTAAGGCGGAACGGGAAAAACGCATGGCTTCGCTGGATGGTGCCAGGGCTCGCAGGCTGTGCCCTGGTGTTTGGCTTGCTCAACCTGGCTGGCACCCACTTCGCCTTCCCCCGCTTCAACGATCAACCCGCCGAGCCGCCAGCCGAGTACGTACATACCGACCCGTACGGCAACGGGGCTGAACGCCAACCGCAAACCGCCACTGCCGAAGAGCAGTTCTGGGCCGATCAACGCCGCAAGGAAGAACAGCGCCGGGCACAGGCCCAAGCCCAGCAGCGGCAGACCGACTTCAACGACCACAACTACACGCCCCGGCAGCCCGACAACGTGGTGAGCATGGAAGGCGTGCGGCAGTCGCTCGCCTATCAACAGCCCAACCAGCAAACGACCACCCGCCGCCGATCCGTAGAAAAGGATGCGCACTGGATAGAAAAGTGGAGCGGTGGCGGCAGCTACTACGCAACCTGGACCATCGTGAACAACTACATCGACAACCGCAGCGTGTGCGACAACCACAAACGCGGCTCGATCGATTACCGGGAGTGCCGCAAAGGCGCGAAGCAGTTCTTCAAAGCCGAGTGCAGGGGCTGGGGAGAGCGCTGGCAGCAAGACCGTGAGCCGAGCAGCGACCTTATGAAGCAGCGCTACTGCTCTGCCGCCAGCAGCTTTAGCCCGATGATGTAGCCGTATTTCTCGGAGAACACCATGAGCGGAATACTTTTAATTGCTGTCCTTGTTACGTGGCTACTAATCTGCAGGGCTATTAGCAAGAAACTCACAAGAAACATAAAATCCCAAACCCGGAAAACCACAAGCAAGCTGGCGATATTTTCAATACTGTTCCTAGCACCTTTCAGTGATGAGTTGATCGGAGCCTTTCAGTTCAGCTCGCTTTGCGATAAGTACGCCGTCGTGGAAATTGATGAGCAGAATGCAAAGAATCGTCAAGTAAGATTTGAACCAAGAGGCTCAGATACTTACGCCGAAGGCACAGCTTTGAAAATCCGCATTGACCCTTATGTATTTCGGGACATCGAAACAAATAAGGTAATTATTCGCTACCACATTCTTCAGGCAAAGGGTGGATGGTTCATTCGCCTGCTCGGAATTTCGGAGACAAGTGCACCGCTTTTGTTTAACTCAGCGTGTGCACCAGAAAATGCTCACGGCTTCCAAAAAATCTTCAACATCAAGGTAGTAAATTAATCGAGGCCTGATCATGACGCGGAGTTGCCCCTATCCCTCCGCAAAAAGGCTCACAAGAAGCAGGAAAACAGCTGTTCCTCCATCTCACCAACAATGTCCTTCACCGTCTTCACGCCATGCTCGCTAACGGAAGAATTGCCGACTTGATCCACTGCAAGTCGTGCTGAAAGCTGCCCTTTGTGGTGAGGCCAACAGCCACGTATCGAATTCAATACTGTTAGGGCCGCGCGGCCAGTCATCACAAGCCAAAACCAGCCAACCCATTTCACGATTCCTGCTGATTGCATCAGGCCAGTGGAAATGAGCGCACTTCAACGCGTATAGCGCTTGTGGCCATTCAATTACGCCTCATTCCCCCTGCTGACACGGCATCCAGCTACAACCCCTTGCACCCCTCCAACTCCGCCTGCGTCTCCAGCCGCGTTTCAATGCCCAGGCGGTACTTGCAGTACGCACGCACCGTGTCCCGCTCTTCGGCGGTCAGTTGCTCCAGGGGTTTGTCGTCTCGGTCACTGGCGAAGATGTTGGGGAATTCCAGCGTGAGAGACGGGTACTGCTTGATGAAGAACACCATTCGGTTGTCTTCCGCCCAGCGTGTCTCGTAGTAGCCGGTGTAGAGGTAGGCCACGCAAAGCAGGGGCATCAGCAGGAGGATGGCTTTCTTCATGGTTTCGGTCGCAAGGCAACATCCCGTGTGGGTGGCGGATAGTGCATGGCGAGCGCTGGTATGCCAACCCAGGCCCCCCCTTGCCGCCCCCCCCCGGCACACACCTGCCGCCATCCGGCGCCTGCAGGGCGCGGCATGGAATCTGCTAATTACGGGCCTCGACCAACCTGAAGGAGCAGAACCATGAGGATCGATACCCAGTTGATGCAGGGGGCCGGCGCCTCCAGCACGCAGAAAACAGGCCGGGGTACGGCGCAGGGCACGGGGGATTTCGCCGGGGAGTACGCCGCAGCGCTGGCCGGGACGAACGCAGGACAGCCGCCCAAGGCCGACTTCAGCCACATGAACCGTGGCGAGCTGATGGAGTGGATCAACGCCCAGGTCAAGGCGACGGGCACGCTGGATGGCACCGAGTCGCTGGTGTCCATGACCCTCAACGGTGTGTCGGCGGTGGATGGCAGCGTTGATAACAGCCGCAGCTTCGATTACCTGAAGCTGCTGCGTGACGGCATCGACGGGGCGCAGCAGCGCAACGACATGAAGGAAGCCGAGCGCCTGCGCTCTACCCTGGACCTGCTCGGCCGCTACCAGGAAGACGGCGCCTCCAACAAAAAACCGCGTGATGCGGAGCTTCTTGCTTGAGGGGACGCCCCGTCCCGATCAGGCCGGAACGGGCTTGATCACCAGGAAATTCCGCGCGCTGTAATACGCCTCGGAGTCCTGCCAGGCCAGCCCCGCGAAGCTGTCCATGCCCGCCTGCCAGGGCTCGTTGTCGAACAGCGCCTCCACCGTGCGCTGGTTGTCGAAGGCGCAGAAGAAGTGGCGGAACCAGTGGAGGCGCCCGTCCAGCGGCAGGGCGCGGATCTGCGCCTCGATGCTGGGGAACAGGTTCTCCGGCAGCGTCGGCACCTTGCCATCGGCACCGCGCGTGCAGAAGTTGCCCAGGTGAGCCTCGAAGCGCTGCTCGCCCACCTGCCAGGTCTCTACCGTCACCTGGTCCTCATCGACACGGCCCCAGAGTGCCGAGAGCAGCACGTGGAAGCTGTTGCGGCAGAAGTTCTCCCAGGCATCGCGCAGGCCGGCCTCGCCCTCACCCACGCCGGCGAAGGCCTCCTGGAACTGGCGGTTGTCATCCTCCAGCAGCACGTCCACATCCAGCCGGCCGGTCTTGCCGCGGGGATACCAGGTGGCGCGGATCGCCGGCAGCCGGCCACCCGGCGCGACCCACCCCTCGTGCACGACGAACTCGACGCCGTGGGCTTCGAACAGTGCAGCCAGAAGCTGCGAAACAGAGACCGGTTCCATCTTCGATCCTCATGCAATGATGGCGCGCCCGACACGGGCCGAAACGGCGCGTAGAGTACCGCGCTTCAGCATCACGAGCCGGTCGTTCGTCAATGAATGCGACCGGACTTCAGCAGTCCCGCCCCACCGCCTGGAGCCATGCAGCCGATGAAACGCACCCTCGCCGCCCTCACCCTGCTGCTGGCCCTGCCCACGCTCCACGCCGAGGAGGTTGCCCCCATGAACCACCCGCCCTTCGATGCCGCCTTCGCCGAGGGCTACCAGGTCAAGGTGGAGGGGATCGACTACCGCTTCTACACCCAGCCCGTTGGCGAGCTGGAGCTGCCCACCGGGCAACTGGTGGCCTGCGACCCGCTGGTGAGCTGTGACGCGCCCTTCACCCAGGCGGTGCCCAAGGGCCGCTTCCCGCTGCAGTTGGCCATCGCGCGGATCGGCGAGGACGAGCGCATCGCCTTCGCCCGCATCGTCTTCGCGCCCGGCACGGCAACCCGCTGGGAGATGGCCCTGGTGGACGGCCAGGACCCGAGCACCCTGGGCCCGGACGAATTCTTCGGCTACGGGGTGGACAGCGGCACCGGCGGCTTCATGGACGCCGCCGCCCTGCGCCGCTACGAAACGCAGCGCGAACAGGAGGGCGAAGCCTTCGACGAGCGCCTGCTGGCCGAGCTGGACAAAACCTACCGGCACACCCGCAGTTGGACGCTGCTGCCGACCGAGGCCGGCAACGTGACGTTGTTCTCCAGCGGCTATGGCGACGGCACCTATCCCAGCTACTTCGGCTACGACGCCAGTGGCCGGCTGGTGGCCGTGGTGACCGACTTCCTGCTGGTGCCCTGGCACTGAGGCCGGGGCCGATTCAGTCGCCCAGGGGCTCCAGGTTGGCGTCGATCCAATGGCTCGGCACCACACAGAGGCTGCCGCTCCCGGCAGGCTGGAGCGCCGGATGCCTGCAGATCGGGCCATGCGCCTGCCCAGGCCGAGCCTGTGGATAACGCCAACTCAGCGCTCTGGCAGCGCCTGCCCGCTGCCGCGCAGGCGCCCCAGTACACGCTCGGCATTCTCCTGGCAGCCCATGCCCTCGGGCTTGTCCTCGATGCTGTCGATCACCTGCAACAGCCGCTCGCGGGCCACCACCAGGCGCGCCTGCATGGCCTCGATCTCCGCCACCTTGCGCCGCAGGCCCTCCAGCATCCGCTCGTGGTTGCCCTGTACCTGGCCGGGGCTGGGCAGCAGGTGGCGCATCTCCTCCAGGCTGAAGCCGGCCTGCTGGCCACAGGCGATCAGCTCCAGCACCGAGAGGGCTTGCTCGGGGTAGTCCCGGTAGCCATTGCCCAGGCGCTGGGCGGCGATCAGGCCGCTGGCCTCGTAGAAGCGGATGCGCGAGGCGGTCAGGCCGCTGCGTCGCGCCAGTTCACCGATTTTCATGGCTGGGGTTCTCCACCTATTGACCTTGAAGCTGACTTTAACCTTAGGCTCTGCCGCAGCTCTTCTACCTTCCGTCGACGCCCACCCGAGGACACCCACCATGCTGCCCTTCCAGCCGCTCAACCTGCCCAATGGCACCACCCTGCCCAACCGCATCGCCAAGGCCTCCATGGAGGAGAACCTCGCCGATCCCCGCCAGGCGCCGTCCGATGCGCTGATGCGCCTCTACGCGGCCTGGGCCGAAGGCGGTGCGGGGTTGCTGCTCAGCGGCAACGTGATGGTGGACGCCCGCGCCATGACCGGCCCTGGCGGCGTGGTGCTGGAGGATGACCGCCAACTGCCGCGCTTCAGCCAATGGGCAAAAGTGGGCAAGGCCCATGGCGCGCAGTTCTGGCTGCAACTGAACCACCCCGGCCGGCAGATGCAGGCCAACCTCGGCCAGGCGACCGTCGCCCCATCAGCGGTCGCCCTGGAGATGGGCAGCCTGTCGCGGATGTTCCCCACCCCGCGTGCGCTGGAGGAACAGGACATCGCCGCCCTGATCGAACGCTTCGCCCACAGCGCCGTGCTGGCCGAGCAGGCCGGCTTCGACGGCGTGCAGATCCACGCCGCCCACGGCTACCTGCTCAGCCAGTTCCTCTCGCCGCTGACCAACCGCCGCCAGGACCGCTGGGGCGGTTCCCTGGAGAACCGCGCGCGCCTGCTGCTGGAGGTGGTGAAGGCGGTGCGGGCGCGGGTATCCCCCCGCTTCGGCGTGGGGGTGAAGCTGAACTCGGCGGACTTCCAGCGCGGCGGCTTCGAACCGCAAGACGCCCGCCAGGTGCTGCTGTGGCTGAACGACCTGCCGGTGGACCTGGTGGAACTCTCCGGCGGCAGCTACGAGGCGCCGGCCATGCAGGGCGACGCCCGGGATGGTCGCACCCTCGCGCGGGAGGCGTACTTCCTGGAGTTCGCCCGCGAACTGGCCACCGAAGCGCGCATGCCGGTGATGGTCACCGGCGGCATCCGCCGGCTGCCGGTGGTGGAGCAGGTGCTGGCCAGCGGCGTGAGCCTGGCCGGCATCGCCACCGCCCTGGCCCTGGACCCGGCCCTGCCGCGCCGCTGGCGTGAGGGCGACAACGCCGCCAGTGCCGAGCTGCCGCCCATCCGCTGGCGCAACAAATCCCTCGCTGCACTGGCCTACATGTCGGCCGTGAAATACCAGATGCGCCGCCTCGGCGACGGCCAATCCCCCCGCCCCGGCGTCTCCCCTCTGCGCGCCTTGCTCAAGGAGCAATGGCACACCCTCCACCGCACCCGCCATTACCGCCGGCTCATGGCCGAGCGTAGCGAGGGGTAGGCATGGAGACGGCTGCGGGGGATGGCGCGGGTTGATGCGGTTCGCCGAGCTCACCGCATCCTACGGGTGCCCGATGTGCGTCGAGACGGTGGACCGGTGAAGCGTGGAGTGTCCGGCAAGGCGCGGCGGTAAACGTAGGATGGGCTGAGCTGTGCGAAGCCCATCGTGGCGGGCTCATGCGGGGACTCGATGCGGTTCGCCGAGCTCACCGCATCCTACGGACTGTTCGGCAGGGGGCTCTGCGGCATTCAGGAAGTGGCGAAAGCCGAGGATCACGCCCTGTTCCAGGTCGGCTTGGGGCAGGTCGTGGGCGTGGGCTTCCAGCTGGCGGAGGAAGTCGGGCCAGAGGGGTTGGCCCTGTCCGTGGCCGAGGTAGCGCACGGGCAGGTTGGCCTGGGCGCCGGTGACCTGTCGGGCCAGCAGACGACCGCCCAGGCGCGAGCCTTCCAGCACGTAGGCCAGGCCCCAGAGCAGGCCCGGTCTGGCGTCCAGGCTGGGGGCGGCTGTCGGTGGCGGCGGCAACCCCAGGTCGGCCAGGTCCGCCAGCAGGGCGTGGCGGCGACGACGTGCCGGCCAGTCGGGTACCAAGTGGGCGATGCCGGCCTGCTCCAGGGCCTGTTCCAGCCCCGGCAAGGCGCGGGCATGGGCGCGCAGGAAGGCGCGGTAGCCGTCCGCCTGGCCCAGGTCGAAGCGGGAGAAGGCGGCATCAACGGCCTCGTGCCACGGGGCACCGGCCTGGCGCAGGTGCTCGCGCACCCTCATGGGCGCTCCTCCAGGGCGGCACGCAGCTTGGCGGCGATGTCCGCCTCGCGGAAGGGCTTCTGCACCACCACCTGGTCGGGCAGGTCGAGCCCGCCCAGTTCGGCATAGCCGGTGATGAAGATAACGGGCAGATCGGGCCGCTGCTGCTGTACCAGGCTGGCCAGCTCGGCGCCGTTCATGCCGGGCATGGCGTAGTCGGTGAGCAGCAGGTCGACACCCTGTTCCAGGCGCTGCAACGCCTCGCTGCCACTGCCGGCCTCCAGCACTCGGTAGCCCAGCGCGTTCAGCAGCGCGGCAGTCACCTCGCGCACGCGGGGGTCGTCGTCCACCAGCAGGATGGTCCGTGCGGTGCTGCTCGGCCCCGGCGCCGGCAAGGCCGCCGGACGCTCGGCGCAGGCCTCGCCGGAGTCGTCGTGGATGCACGGCAGGTAGACCTTGACCCGCGTGCCGCGCCCCGGCTCGGTGTGGATGCTGACGCCGCCGCCGGACTGCTTGGCGAAGCCGAACACCTGGGCCAGGCCGAGCCCGGAGCCCTTGCCCACCTCCTTGGTGGTGAAGAACGGCTCGAAGGCCTTGGCCAGCACCTCCTCGGTCATGCCCACGCCGGTGTCCTCGATGCTCAGCACCACATAGGGGCCCGGCTCCGGGTCTTCGGGGCGCTGCGCGGCGGCCTGCACCACCTCGTTGGCGGTCACCAGGCGCAGGGTGCCGCCCTGGGGCATGGCGTCGCGGGCGTTGATGGCGAGGTTGAGGATGATCATCTCGGTCTGGGTCGGGTCTACCAGCGCCCGCCAGAGGTCGGGGGCGGTGTGGGTTTCCACCCAGATGCCGCCGCCGAGGGTGCGCTGCAGCAGCTCCAGCAGGCCCTGCAGGGTGTCGTTGAGGTTGACCGGTACCGGCTCCAGGCGCTGCCGGCGCGAGAACGCCAGCAACTGCCCGGTGAGCTTGGCACCGCGCTCGCCGGCCTCGCGGATGTTGTGCAGGCGGCCGAGGATGCGCTCGTGGTTGCCACGCTCGACGTCGCGCTCGAGGAAGGTGGCGCTGGTGAGGATGACGGTGAGCAGGTTGTTGAAGTCGTGGGCGACCCCGGCGGTGAGCTGGCCGATGGCTTCCAGGCGCTGCATCTGCTGCAGGGTCGCCTCGATGCGTTCGCGCTCGCGGATCTGCTCGCGCAGGCGCTGGTTGGTGGCGGCCAGTTCGTCGAGCACCGCGCGCTCGCCAGTGATGTCGCGCACGGCGGCGTACATCAGCCCCTCGTCGGGGACGATGGTCCAGGACAGCCAGCGGTAGTCGCCGTCGGGGTGGCGCATGCGGTTGACGAAGCGGGTGGAGACGTTGCCGTCGGCCACGCTCTCGGTCTCGCGCAGGGTCGCCTCGATGTCGTCGGGGTGGATCAGTTGCCACAACTGCACCCGGTTGAGCTGCGTGCGGGTGAGGCCGAGGGTGTCTTCCCAGGCGGGGTTGAGGGCGATGGGCGTCATGTCGAAGCGCATCACTGCCAACAACTCGCGGGAGAGCTCCCAGGTGCGGTCGCGCTCGCGGGTGCGCCGTTCGACGCGCTCGCCGAGCATTTCGTTGAGCCGCTGCAGGGCCTCGGTGGCGTACTTCTGCTCGCTGATGTCCTGCAGCACGCCGATGAAGCGCACACAGCGCCCCGCCTCGAAGAAGGCCCGGCCACTGGTGAGCACCCAGCGCTCGCGCCCGCCCGGCAACTGCACGCGGTACTCGGCCTGGTACTCGTTGCCGCTGTCCACGGCCAGCGCCTCCTGGACCTTGCGCTCCAGCAGGGGGCGGTCCTTGGGGTGGCAGCGGTCGAAGAAGGTGACCAGGTCCACCTCGGCGTCCCGGGGCAGTTCGTAGAGGGCCTTGCAGCGTTCGTCCCAGAGCAGCCGGTCGGTCTGCGGGTCGTAGTCCCACATGCCCATGCGCGCGGCGTCGATGGCCAGGCGCGCGCGCACTTCCACCTCCATCAGCGCCTCTTCGGCGCGGCGCCGCCGCTCACGCTCGCGCACCTCGGCCAGGGCCCGGCCGACGGCCTTGGGCAGCAGGCTGAGGTTCTGCTTGAGCACGTAGTCGACGGCGCCCTGGCGCATCATCTCCACCGCGTGTTCTTCGCCGAACACGCCGGAGAGAAAGATGAAGGGCGTCTTCGGCGCCAGGCGCCGGGCCACTTCCAGGGCCTGGGCGCCGGACGAGCCGGGCAGGATGAAATCGCAGAGGATCAGGTCGAAGGGGGCGGCTGCCAGGGCCTGCTCGACCCCGGCGTGGTGGTAGACCAGGGTCGAGTCGACCTCGAGGCCGCTGCGTTCCAGGGTCAGCAGGGCCAGTTCGGCGTCCCGCGGGCTGTCTTCGACCAGCAGCAGTTTCAGTGGCGTTTGCGGCATGGGGTGTGGGGGCTTCCTGTGGGGCGGCGGGCCGTATCAGCTTCCGGGGCGGCGCTGCAGTCGCAGCGAGCCCGGCGGCGGCTCGTTGAGCACGGCCCAGAACACGCCGAGGTCGGAGATGGCGGCGACGAATTCCTTGAATTCGACCGGCTTGACCACATAGGCGTTCACGCCCAGCTCGTAGGCGCGCTGCAGGTCCGGCTCCTCGCGGGAGGAGGTCAGCATGACGGTGGGAATGCTGCGCAGCTCGGGGGTCTCGCGCACCACCTTGAGCACTTCCAGGCCGTCGACCTTGGGCAGCTTCAGGTCCAGCAGCAGCACGGCGGGGTTGCCGTCGTTGGCCAGCTGGCTGCGCTCCAGGGCGACCAGCGTGAGTTCCAGGTCGTGGGGGTTGTCCTCGACCAGCAGGATGGGTTTGAGCATGGGTAATCACTCAGTGGGTAGGTGACTGTGCTGCGCCCTCAGGGGCAGTGCGAAATGAAATCGGGCGCCCTTGCCCACGCGGCCCTCGGCCCATACGCGGCCGTCGTGGCGTTCGATGATGCGGCGCACACTGGCCAGGCCGATGCCGGTGCCCTCGAACTCTTCCATGCGATGCAGGCGCTGGAACACGCCGAACAGCTTGCCGGCGTAGGCCATGTCGAAGCCCACGCCGTTGTCGCTCACCGTCACCACCACTTCGTCGCCCTCGGTGCGGGCACTGACCTCGATCACCGCCGGGTCGCGGTCGCGGCTGTACTTCACGGCGTTGGCCAGCAGGTTGCGCATGGCCAGGTGGAGGAAGGCGGCATCGGCGATGAGCGTGGGCAGACCGGCGATGCGCCATTGGATGGTGCGGCCCACCAGGTCCGGCTCCATCTCCTTGAGGATGGCGTCCACCAGGGCCTGCAGGTCCACGTCGGAGAAGCGCAGGGCCGCGCGGCCCATCTGAGAGAAGCTCAGCAGGTTGTCCACCAGGGTGCCGGCGAGGCGTGCGGACTCGCCGATGTGGTCAAGGAAACGCAGCCCCCGTTCGGACAGGCGACTGCCTTCGAATTCCCCCAACAGCTCGGCGTAGCCCGCGATATGCCGCAACGGTGCGCGCAGGTCGTGGGACACGCTGTAGGAGAAGGCTTCCAGTTCCTTGTTGGATTTCTTCAGCTCGCTGGCCAGCGCAGCCATCTCCTCGGCCTTGCGCAGGACGATGCCGAGCACGGCGGTGCGCAGCTCCCAGACGCCCTCGATCTCCAGCGGGTCCCAGGGACTCGAGTAGCCGCGCACGGTCTGCTGCCAGCGTTCGAAGCTGTGCCGCGGGCTGAGGCCACCGCTGGGGTCGATGGCCTTTTCCGGGCGCCCGGCCCATTCGACGGTGCGCGCCCGCTCGGGCTTGAACCACACCAGGTAGTGGGAATGGATCTGCGAGATGGCCACGGCCAGCACGCCCGCAGCATGTCGGGCGAGCTCGGGCAGCTCGTCGATGTCGCGGCCGACGTTGTCGCTGTGGAACACGGTGATGCCAGGGCGCTGGGCCAGCCAGTGCACCAGCGCCGTCACCTGGGCCAGGGGCGGCGTCTCGCCCACCAGGTCGCAACGGGCGGCGGAGATGATCGCTGCGCCGCTGGCTCTCGCGAAGCCGAGGAAGGTCTCCGGCTGGGCCAACAGGCCGCCGCTGATGCTGTCGCGGTCGGCCATGGCCGAGAGCATCTGGACGATGTGCTGGCGCAGGCCCAGCAGGTGTTCGGTGCGGTCGTGGGCCTCGCGGCTCTCGATCTGCAGCGAGAGCACGCTGCCGAGCATTTCGCAGGCGGTGCGGGTCTGGAAGCCCACGCCCCGGGGGTGCAGGTCGTGGCAGGAGATCAGTCCCCACAGCTCGCCACGCACCACGATGGAGACGGACATGGAAGCCTGGGTGCCCATGTTGCGCATGTACTGCAGGTGCACCGGCGAGACGCTGCGCAGGGCGGCGAAGCTGAGGTCCAGCGGGCGCCCGGTAAGCGGGTTCTGCGCCGGGTACAGCGGCGAGGGCGTGTAGTGGGCGTCCTCGATCACGCGGATGCGGTTGGCCCGGTACAGCGCACGGGCCTGGGCCGGGATGTCGGAGGCCGGGAAGCACAGGCCGAGGTAGCGCGGGTAGCCCTCGTCGGCCTCTTCGGCCAGCACCAGGCCGTTGCCCTCGGTGTCGAAGCGGTAGGCCTTGACCCGGCCGAAGCCGGTGATGCGCTTCATCTCCTGCACTGCGTGGCGGCACAGCTCGTCGACGTTGTCGGCGTCCTGCAGGCGGGCGATGAAACTGCGCACCAGCGGGTAGAAGTTGCCGTAGGCGGCGATGGCGTCGCTGGCCGGCTCGAACTCGGCGATCAGCACCTGGTCGTGGCGGTGCACCATCATCGCCACCGGGAGCGAGCACTCCTGGCCGATGGCGAAGCGCACGTCCCCGAGGTGGAAGGGATTGGGGTCTTCCAGTGCCAGACCCTGCAGGCGGCCCTGGAGCACGGCGGCGTGCTCGAAGAGGCGCTCGAACGGGAGGCCGATCAGTTCTCCGGCGGGCAGGCCGAGCCAGTCCTGGACGTTCTCGCTGGCCTGCACCACGCAGCCGCGGCCTTCGTCGAAGACCAGCATGAAACCGTGGGGCTGGATGCTGCCCGGGATGTGGATGGGCTCTTTGGCACAGGCTTCGGTCGCAGCCGCCAGGTCCTCGGTGCTGTCGATGGGTGTCACAACGCGATCTCCTTTCGTGCTCTCGCGGCGGGGGAAACCCATACGAATCACCGGGGAATAGACCGGATCTGACGTGAACGAGGGCACAAACTATCAGAACCTCTACCAGCAGTCGTTGCTGGCAAACGATTCTTCCGACGGGCTTCGGAATGGTGGAGTACGGAAATCGCGAAAAATTCCCCCTCAGCGGACCGGCGTCATCACCGATCCGCTGCGCCGGGCCTCAGTTGGCCACAGCGCGACGGTTGAGCAGTTCCAGGCGGCGGCGTTCGACCAGGGTCTTGGCGGCGGTGATGTGGATCGGGCCACCGCAGAAGGTGGGCAGCTCGCGGTCGAGCCAGGTGTCGCCCTCGCCCTTCCAGGTCACTTCGCCGGAGGCCAGCTTCATTTCCCGCTGCATCTCACGGATCACCCTGCGCACCCGCTCGGTGCAGAACACCGCATCGCTCGGGATGGCCTTGCGCAACGGCTCATCGCCGTCCTTGCCCAGGGTCAGCAGCAACATGCCGTCCGGACGCGGGCGGATGGACACTTCGTAACCGGGAAAAGCGTCGAAGAATTCCTTGATGGCGATCTGCATTGTTCGGCTCCCTGTCAGTGGATTGGGCTTTTGGACCCAAGCATTTGCAGGGCGCATGCCAGCCGAACGATAAATCTATCTGTTTGATTTAAAAGGGATTTATTTGTAATGAAGGCAGTTTGATATATGCAGCCTGCACGATGGCACGTTGATCGCCTTGCAAAATGCAAGATCGAACCCACGCCTTGGCGCATCCAGATAAGCGCCTGCTCATCGCCGCCTCCCAGAATCAGGCAACACCTCGGCGGCAAGGTTTCAGCAATGTGATGGCCAGACGGCAATTCGCAGCCTGGGCTTCAGCCCAGGGAAAACGGTGCGGGGCATCCCCGGACTGAAGTCCGGGCTACAGGCAGCACTCGCCCCCGTAGCCTGGGCTTCAGCCCAGGGAAATGGTGTGGGGCATCCCCGGACTGAAGTCCGGGCTACAGGCAGCACCTCGCCCCCGTAGCCTGGGCTTCAGCCCAGGGAAATGGTGTGGGGCATTCCCGGACTGAAGTCCGGGCTACAGGTAGCACCTCGCCCCCGTAGCCTGGGCTTCAGCCCAGGGAAATGGTGCGGGGCATCCCCGGACTGAAGTCCGGGCTACAGGCAGCACTCGCCCCCGTAGCCTGGGCTTCAGCCCAGGGAAATGGTGTGGGGCATCCCCGGACTGAAGTCCGGGCTACAGGCAGCACCTCGCCCTCGTGCCTGGGCTTCAGCCCAGGGAAATGGTGTGGGGCACTCCCGGACTGAAGTCCGGGCTACAGGCAGCACTCGCCCCCGTAGCCTGGGCTTCAGCCCAGGGAGATGGTGAGGGGCATCCCCGGACTGAAGTCCGGGCTACAGGCAGCACTCGCCCCCGTAGCCTGGGCTTCAGCCCAGGGAAATGGTGTGGGGCATCCCCGGACTGAAGTCCGGGCTACAGGCAGCACCTCGCCCCCGTAGCCTGGGCTTCAGCCCAGGGAAAACGGTGTGGGGCGTTCCCGGACTGAAGTCCGGGCTACAGGTAGCACCTCGCCCCCGTAGCCTGGGCTTCAGCCCAGGGAAAACGGTGTGGGGCACTCCCGGACTGAAGTCCGGGCTACAGGCAGCACCTCGCACCCGTAGCCTGGGCTTCAGCCCAGAGAATTGGTGCAGGACATCCCCGGACTGAAGTCCGGGCTACAGGCAACACCTCGCTCCCTAACGCTCCAGCGCCTGCCGCACCACGTCGGCGATGGCCAGGCTGGAGGTGAGGCCGGGGGACTCGATGCCGAACAGGTTCACCAGCCCGGCGATGCCGTGGTCCTCGGGGCCGCTGATGCGGAAGTCCGCTGCGGGCTCGTCGGGGCGGCTGATCTTCGGGCGGATGCCGGCGTAGTCCGGCTGCAGCGCGCCGTCGGGCAGGCCCGGCCAGTAGCGGCGGATGGCGGCGTAGAAGCCGTCGGCGCGGCGTGGGTCGACCTAGTAGTCCTCGGTATCCGTCCATTGCACGTCTGGGCCGAAGCGGGCCTGGCCGCCCAGGTCGAGGGTCATGTGTACGCCCAGGCCGGCGGCTTCCGGCGCGGGGTAAACCAGGCGGCTGAACGGCGCCCGTCCGGCGAGGCTGAAGTAGTGGCCCTTGCACAGGTAGCCACGCGGGACATGGGCGGCCGGCAGCCCGTCGATGCGGCCAGCAAGGCCTGGGGCGCCAAGGCCGGCGGCGTTGACCAGCAGGCGGCAACCGAGGGTGGTCGGGCTGGCGCCGCCTACCGTCAGCTGGAAGCCGTCGCTCTGCACCTGCGCCGACAGCAACGGCGAACCCAGGGCCAGGGCGGCGCCGGCGGCCTCGGCGTCGCCGAGCAGCGCCAGCATCAGGCCGTGGGAATCGACGATGCCGGTGGACGGCGAATGCAGCGCGGCCACGCAATGCAGATCGGGTTCCAGCGCCTGGGCCTGGTCGCGGCTCAGCAGGCGCAGGTCCTCCACGCCGTTGGCCAGCCCCCGCGCCAGCAGGGCCTGGAGCGGGGCCACATGGGCGTCATCGGTGGCGACGATCAGCTTGCCGAGCGCTTGCGCGGCCACGCCGTGGCTGCGGCAGAAGGCCAGGAGCCGATGGCGACCGTCGACGCACAGGCGCGCCTTGAGACTGCCCGGCGGGTAGTAGATGCCGGCGTGGATCACTTCGGAGTTACGCGAGCTGATGCCGGTGCCGATGGCATCGGCCGCCTCGATGATCACCACCTCGCGCCCCGCCTGGGCCAGCGCGCGGGCCACGGCCAGGCCGACCACGCCGGCCCCCACCACCACGCATTCGATATCCACTGCCATCGCTTCGCTCCCTGTCAGGCGGCTGCCCGGCGACGCTGTGCCGGGGCTGGCGCAGCGTGCCAGAGGCGCGGGCCGGACGTCGAGCGCATCGGAAGGCGCCGCCCGAAAAACGAAGCGGCCTGGATGGCCGCTTCGTGGTGGGACGGGATCAGTTCTTCACCCAGTTCTCGAAACGCGCTTCGAGGTCGGCATGGGCCGCCCAGAACGTGACGTTCATCGGCAGGGCATCGCGGATGTTCTGCGGGGCGGTGGGCAGGGTGGCGGCGATCAGCGGGTTGATCATGGCGATCGCCTTGTTGTTCACCGGGCTGTAGGAGATGCCTTCGGCGAAGGCCTTCTGCTGCTCCGGCTGGCTGACGAAGTGGACGAACTTCTTCGCCAGCTCGCCTTTCCACGAGCCCTTGGGCAGGGCCCAGTAGTCGAAGTCGTAGATGTTGCCGCTCCAGGCCATGGCCAGGCTGCGGGTCTCCTTCTGGGCGGTGGCGATGCGGCCGTTGTAGGCGGAGCTCATGGCCACCTTGCCGTCCTGCAGGGCACGCACCGGCTCGGCGCCGGACTTCCACCAGACGACGCTGGACTTGATCTCGTCGAGCTTGCGGAAGGCTCGGTCGACACCGGCGGGGGTGTCGAGCACCTGGTAGACCTCGTTCGGCGCGACGCCGTCGGCCATCAGGGCGAATTCCAGGTTGTACTTGGCGCCATGGCGCAGGCCGCGCTTGCCGGGGTACTTGCGCAGGTCCCAGAAGTCGGCCCAGCCGCGCGGGGCGTCCTTGATGCGGGCGGCGTCGTAGGCGAGCACGGTGGACCAGACGAAGATGCCCACGCCGCAGGGTTGCAGGGTGCCGGGAACGAAGTCGCTGGGGTTGCCCACCAGGGCCGGGTCGATCTTCTCGAACAGGCCCTCTTCACAGCCGCGTGCCAATTCGGGGGCTTCCACCTCCACCACGTCCCAGGTCACGTGGCTGATGTCGATCATGTGCTTGAGCTTGTCGAGATCGCCGTTGTACGAGCCGTGGACCACGGCGTCGCCGGTGCTGGCCTTGAACGGCTTGAAGAAGGCTTCCTTCTGCACGTCCTTGTTGGCACCGCCGAAGGTGATGACCGTGACGAAATCCGCCGAGGCCGGCAGGCAGGTGACTGCCAGCGCCAGGCCCAGGGCGCGTCTTACCGCAACAACCATGGAAAACTCCCTCTTTTGCTGTTGGTTCGCGGGGCACGGCGCTGTGACCGGTCGCCCCTTTATTGTGTTTGTGATGACGGACCGGATGCCTGGCGTCGCGCAGCGAAGCCACCCTCGGCACCCTTGTCGCCGTTGTGAAACGGGGGCCTGTAGTCTGAACCCATCGCTCACCGAAGGGTATGCACTCCGTCACAGTGACGACTGCTTCACAGGCCCTGACGTGCCTGTTTCACGTTTTACGCAGAAAGGGAGGCAGGCCCCTCAGAGGGCCTGGTAGAGCGCGGGGCGGCGGTCGCCGTGGACGTCGTTGCGGCTGCTGATGCGCTTGTCGTCGGCCTGGGCCAGGTCGAGGGTCGCCAGCAGCAGGCGCTCGCCGCCCTCCACCGGGCCGGCCAGGGGAAAGCCGTCGGCATCGACGATCACCGAGCCCTGCACCCAGTCCTGCCCGCGTTCGTGGCCATGGCGGTCGCAGGCGGCGATGAACATGCGGTTCACTGCGGCGTTGGCCTGCACCCGCACCACTTCCGCCGGGCGTTCGCTCTGGGGACGCGGGCCCAGGGGCCAGTTCACCGGGGCACAGAGCAACTGGGCGCCGGCCAGGGCCGGCAGGCGCACCCATTCGGGGAACTCCAGGTCGTAGCAGATCATCAGCCCCAGGCGGCCGTGGACGGTGTCCACCACCGGCGGCGGCGCGTCGCCGGGGATGAACAGGGCCTTCTCGGCATCCCACAGGTGGGCCTTGCGGTAATGCGCGCGCAGGCCGTCCGGGTCCACCAGCACGGCGCTGTTGGCCAGCTCGCCGTCGTCACGGCGCTCGCAGAAGCCGGCGGCGATGACCACCCCCAGCTCCCGCGCCAGGGCCTGCCAGTGGCTGACGGCCGGGCCGTCCAGGGGCTCGGAAAGCGCCAGGGCCTCGGCCTTGTCGCGGAACAGGTAGCCGCTCTGCACCAGCTCCGGCAGGACGATGATGTGCGCGCCCTCCAGGGCCGCACGGCGGATGGCGCCCTCGGCCAGGGCGCGGTTGTGGGCCAGTTCGCCGATGCGCGGCGCCACCTGGCAGCAGGCGACCTTCACCGGGGCGACGGGGCGGGTGTTCATGGGCGGGGGTCCTCCAGACGTTGCGGGTCGAGGGCGGCGAGGCGTTCTTCCTCGCGGCGGTCCTGGTGGCGGCATTGCAGCCAGTAGGCCAGGCCGGCCACCGGCAGGCCGATGGCGAAGGCGATGTCGGCACCGCCCAGGGCGGTGGCGAAGGGGCCGCTCCAGAAGCTCAGGGACATGAACGGCACCATGGCCAGCAAGCCCAGGCCGTAGGCCACCAGGCCGGGGCGCGACCAGCCGCGGTAGACGCCCTCGGGGTTGAAGATCTCGGCGATGGCGTAGCGGCCCTTGCGCACCAGGTAGAAGTCCACCAGGTTCACCGCCGTCCACGGCACGAGGAAGTAGAGCATCAGCAGCACGAAGGTGTTGAAGCTGCCCAGGTAGCTCTCCGGGATCATCCGTGCCACCAGCAGGATCACCAGCGCCACCACGCTGATGCCGGCCACCCGCACGCCCAGGGTCGGGCGCACGCGGGAGAAGGCATCCAGCGCGCTGAGCCCGGTGAGCATGGCGCCGTAGCAGTTGACCGCCATGATGCCCACCAGCGAGGGCACCGCCACCAACACGATGAGGGTGCCGAAGCCGTCGTGCAGTTGGTTGCCCAGCTCGCGCACGCTGCCGATGGCGTCCGGCGCCGGCAGGGCCGAGGCGAGGAAGGCGCCGAGGGACATCAGCCACAGTGCCGAGGCGCCAGCCCCCAGGTAGGTCCAGAAGATGACCTTGCCGGCGGGGGTTTCCTCCGGCAGGTAGCGCGAGTAATCGGAGACGTACACCGAGTAGCTGATCTGGTAGCCGGCGGCCGCCGAGAGCTGCACGAGGAAGGCGCTCCAGCTGAAGCCGCTGCCCTGCAACGCGGCATCGGCGCTGAGCCGGGTCACGGCGAACAGGGTCAGGGCGCCGAACACCGCGATCATCAGCCAGGTCAGCCAGCGCTGCACGGCGTGCAGCAGGTCATGGCCGACGATGGCCAGCAGCACCGCCAGCCCCACCAGCAGCACGTACCAGGGGGTGCGCGCGCCGGGCAGCACGGTGTTGATGGCATCGGTGGCGAGGATGACGTTGAACACGTTGAAGCCGATGTACACGAACACCACCGCGAGGAACGGCACCACTGCGCCGCGCACGCCGAACTGCGGGCGCGACTGGATCATCTGCGGCAGCCCCATGCGCGGGCCCTGGTTGGCGTGGAAGGCCATGAAGAAGGTGCCGATGCACACCCCGATGAGGATCGCCAGGATCGAACCCAGCGCTCCCAGCCCCAGGGCCGGCCCGGTGAAACCGGTGACCAGGGTGGTGAGCACGAAGTTGCCGGTGAACCAGAACGGCCCCTGGTGCCACACCTTGCCGTGGCGTTCGTGGCGGGGCACGTAGTCGATGGAGCGCACCTCGATCATCGGGCGCGCGTCGTGCTGTTGAGTCATGGGAAATCCTCGTCCGGTAGGGAAGTTGAAGGCGCAGCGACGGGCGCGGATCAGGACGAGGGGACGGGGCGCAGGGCGAACGAGGCGTCAGGCATGGCAGTGCTCGGCGTTGTTGTAATGGTTGTGCGCCGGACTCTAGCCAAGCGGTTGCTCGGGATACATCGGACAGGACAAATACTCAGTTGCGGATTCTGCAAACTATCGCGACACAGCAGGGGTAGGGCCCGTATGTGAGCACAGGAGCAAAGGATCATGCCTCATGGCACCGGCCACTCGCCCCATGCAGGCCCCGCATTCCGTCGCGCACGCCGCGCCCGGGGCAGCGGGACGCGGGCCGGCCGTGCTATCGTTGCGCCCCCGCGTCACCCCTGCTCCGGAGCCTTGCCATGAAGTTCATCCATCAACGCGAACACCTCAACGAAGGCGACCTGGTCGTCATCGAGTGCTCGCAGGTCTGCAACATCCGCCTGATGAGCGATGCCAACTTCCGCAGCTTCAAGAACGGCGGCCGCCACACCTACCACGGCGGCGCCTTCGACCGCTTCCCGGCGCGCATCACGGTGCCCAGCACCGGCTTCTGGAACATCACCATCGACACGGTGACCCGCCGCGCCATCAGCGTCACCCGCAAGCCCACCCTGAAGCACTCCATCAAGTTCGTGCGCCGCTCCAGCTCCCACATGGGCTGAGCCCGGCCGGCGCGGAAACATTTTCTTTCACCTGACCCTGTCGGTTTTTCCGCGCTCATCCGTCCTTACTGTTAGGCACTCCTCTCCATGCATCTGCCGCGCCCTTGCCGGGGCGGGCCGGTGCCGAGCGCCCCTTTGGTCGATCCGCCGCCCGCCACCCTGGCGGGCGGTCTTTTTCATCGCCCCGAACAGTCAGGACCGCGCCCCGCCATGTCCAAGAAGTCCCGCTCGCGAACCTGGTTCCTGGTCCACAGCTGGCTGGCCCTGCCGATCTGGTTCTTCGTCTTCCTCGTCTGCGCCACCGGAACCCTGGCGGTGCTCAGTGAGGAGATCATCTGGCTGGCCAACCCCGACGTGCGCGCCACCCGCCCCGCCGATGACGCCCAGCCCCTCGGCTTCGACCAGGTCGTCGCCGCCATCGCCCGCCAGCAGCCGGATGCCGCCATCGAATGGCTGGCCAAGCCGGAGGAAGACCACTTCGCCCTCACGGCGGCGGTCAGCTACCCCGACACCCGCACCGCTACGCTCTACGTCAACCCGTACACCGGGGTGATCCAGGGCAGCAGCCCGCTGTTCGACTTCCGCCAGTTCACCCGCGCCCTGCACGGCTGGTGGCTGGTGCCCTTCACCAACGGCTACAGCTGGGGCTGGTACCTGGTGTCGCTGCTGGCCCTGCCGATGCTCGCCTCGCTGGTCACCGGGCTGGTGGTGTACAAGCGCTTCTGGCGCGGCTTCCTGCGGCCGACCCTGCGCATCCGCCAGGGCGCGCGGATCTTCTGGGGAGACTTCCACCGCCTGGTGGGTATCTGGTCCATCTGGTTCATCGCGGTGATCGCCGTCACCGGCACCTGGTTCCTGATCCGCGCGGTGCTCTACGACAATCACATCTCCATCTCCAGCGAAGGCCCGCCCACGCTGATCGCCCGCGAGGCACTGCCGCGCCCCGAGCCCGGCCAGCCGGTGCCGCGCATCGGCGTGGACCAGGCGGTGGAGGTGGCGACGCGCACCATCCCCGGCTTCGACGTGAGCTTCGTGACCTTCCCGGCGGACGCCTTCACCCCGCTGGAGGTGGGCGGTCGGGGCTGGTACCCGCTGATGTTCCAGACCGCCGAGGTGAACCCCTACGACGGCACCCTGCTGGGCTCGCACCTGCTCGGCGACCGCACTGCCCTGGAGTTCGTCACCGAGTCCATGCGCCCGCTGCACACCGGCGATTTCGGCGGCATCTGGGTCAAGCTGGTGTGGTTCGTGTTCGGCCTGCTGCTGACGATGATGGTGCTCAGCGGCCTGCTGATCTGGAGCAAGCGCACCGTGCTGGCCACCGCCAAGGCCATGAAACGCCCGCCCCGCCCACGGCCCGCCCCGCGCCCCGCCACCGAGGTGACCGAATGACCGGCCCCGTCCGCTCCCGCCCTGCCCGCCTCTGGCTGCGCTGGCGCTTCCACCTGAGTGCCCTGCTGGTGCTCATCCCCCTCGGCTACATGCCCGCCTACTTCCACGAGGCCAGCCTGGAGCGCGGCCTCCAGGGCCTGGGCGAGCGCCCCATCGGCGAGCTGGCGGTCGGCCCCTGGCGCGTGCGCCTGGCGGAATGGGAACGGGGCGAGCCGGTGCGTGAAGGCAAGGCCGGCTACATGAAGGACTTCAGCCTGGCGTTCTGCCGCGAGTGCGACGCTGCGATCAAGGCGGCCTACCTGCGGGTGGGCAAGCCGCGCTACCTGCGCGCGGCCGGCGCCCTCGCCTCGGGCAGCCCCTACCGGCGCCTGGCGGAAGTGCGCATCCCCGAGAACGCCCCGGCGGACGCCGAGCTGTGGCTGACGGTGGAAGGCTGGGACGGCTCGGTGCACCAGGCCGCCCTGCCCCTCGCCCAGGCCTCCCCCGACGTGGTGGCCTGGCTCGGCAAACGCGGAGGTGGCCGATGAAGCGCTGGCTCGGTGCCCTGCTCCTGCTGGCCGGCGGCAACGCCTGGGGCCACGGGATCTATTGCGAATGCCAGGCCCTGGACGCCACGCAGGTGCGCTGCGTGGGCGGTCTCTCGGACGGCACCGCCACGCCGGGGGCGACCCTGGACGTGCTCGACGATGACGGGCAGGTGCTCATCCACGGCACCCTGGGCGAGGACTCCAGCTTCACCTTCGAACGCCCGACCGGGGCGTTCCACGTCCTGCTGGAACTGGGCCCCGGGCACACGGCGGAAGTGGAGCCCGAGGCGATCCGCCCGCGCTGAGCGCGCGGGCGGGAACAGGGTGCTAGCGCGGAGCGATGTGCACCACCATCAGTTGCACGCTCTCCTGCCCGCGAAACTCGTTCACGTCCAGGCGGTAGGCCAGCTCGGCCCAGCGCACGGAGGGGTTCGGCCAGACGTCGCGGTCGATGTTGAAGGCGATGCCGTCCAACTGCAGCGAGCCGCACTCGCTCTTGAGCACCAGCTTCAGGTGGCGCTCACCCACCAGGCGCTGCTGGGCGATCTGGAACACGCCGTGAAACAGCGGCTCGGGGAAGTGCTGGCCCCAGGGACCGGCCTGGCGCAGGGCGCGTGCCAGTTCGAGGTGGAATTCCTGCAGGCTGAGCTGGCCATCGGAGAGCAGGCGGCCGGTGAGGTCGTCCTCGGTGAGCTGGCGGCGCACCTCGGCGTCGAAGGCGCTGGCGAAGGCGCCGAAATGCTCCACCGGCAGCGACAGGCCGGCGGCCATGGCATGGCCGCCGAACTTGCTGATCAGCCCCGGATGGCGGGCGGCGACGGCGTCCAGCGCATCGCGGATGTGAAACCCCGGCACCGAGCGCGCCGAGCCCTTGAGCAGGCCGTCGCCGGCATCGGCGAAGGCGATGGTCGGGCGGTGGTAACGCTCCTTGAGGCGCGAGGCGAGGATGCCAATGACGCCCTGGTGCCAGTCCGGCTCGAACAGGCAGAGGCCGAACGGCAGGTCTTCCAGGGGCAGGTCCTTGAGCTGGGCCAGGGCCTCGCGCTGCATGCCCTGCTCGATCTGCTTGCGGTCCTGGTTGAGCTGGTCCAGCTCCACGGCCATGTCCTGGGCCAGGGCCTGGTCTTCGCAGAGCAGGCATTCGATGCCCAGGCTCATGTCGTCCAGGCGGCCGGCGGCGTTGAGGCGCGGGCCGAGGATGAAGCCGAGGTCGGTGGAGGTGATGCGCGCCGCCGGGCGGCCGGCCACCTCCAGCAGCGCCTTGAGGCCGGGACGGGCACGGCCGGCGCGGATGCGCGCCAGGCCCTGGTGCACCAGGATGCGGTTGTTGGCATCCAGCGGCACCACGTCGGCAACGCTGCCCAGGGCCACCAGGTCCAGCAGCTCGGCGAGGTTCGGCTCGGCCATGCCGCGCCGGGCGAACCAGTCCAGCTCGCGCAAGCGCGCACGCAGGGCCAGCAGCACGTAGAAGATCACCCCGACCCCGGCCATGGACTTGCTGGGGAACTCGCAGCCCGGCTGGTTGGGGTTGACGATGGCGTCCGCCGCCGGCAGTTCCGGGCCCGGCAGGTGATGGTCGGTGACCAGCACCTTGAGCCCGGCGGCCTTGGCGGCGGCCACGCCGTCGACGCTGGAGATGCCGTTGTCCACGGTCACCAGCAGCTGCGGCTCGCGCTGCAGGGCGACGGCGACGATCTCCGGGGTCAGCCCGTAGCCGTACTCGAAGCGGTTGGGCACCAGGTAGTCGACGTGGGCGGCGCCGAGCATGCGCAGGCCGAGCACGCCGACACAACTGGCGGTGGCGCCGTCGGCGTCGAAGTCACCGACGAAGAGGATGCGCTGGCGTTGCTCCAGGGCCTCCACCAGCAGCGTCACCGCGGCGTCGATGCCCTTCATCTGGGCGTAGGGGATGAGCCGCGCCAAGCCCTTGTCCAGTTCCTCCGCGCAGCTCACGCCACGGGCGGCGTAGAGGCGGGTCAGCAGGGGCGGCAGGTTGCCCAGGTCGGGCAGTGTGGTGGGCAGGGGGCGGGGCTCGATGCGCATGGGAGTCCAGTGTTCAGCAGAGGCTTGCGAGGTGGGCGGCCATCGGGTCAGAGGGAAGTGGCGGCACGGGCGGCCTGGTCGTAGAGACCGGAAAGCGCTCGCAGCATGCCGGCCAGGCGGTGGATCTCCTCAGGATCGATGTTGAGGTTCTCGAACGAGGCGATCAGGCATTCACGCCGAATCTCGGCGTACTCCTTGCAAAGGGCCCGCCCCTTCTCGGTGGTGCGGTAGAACACTTCCTTGCCCTGCTTCTCGCCCTCGACCAGTGCCAGCCTGGCCAGCTTCTTCAGGGCGTAGGTCACCGTGTGGGTGTCTTCGATATTCAGCAGCAGGCAGATATCCGCCTGGCGCTTTGCGCGGTCTCGACTGGTGAGGCTGTGCAGCACCATCACATCCAGGGCACTCATCTCCAGTTCGCCGGCAGCGCGCATGCAACGCCCCATCCAGCGTGAGAACGCGTTGCTGGAAATGATGATGGCGTACTCGAGTTCGGAGAGCTCTTCGGACTGCTCGGCCAGGTGGGCCGAGGCCACGATGGAGGAGCGTTGAGAGCGGACGGATTTGGCGTCGACCATCTTGCGATCCATGGCTGCGGACGGCCACTTGGGTGCCTCTGAAACGTCGGCGAGGCCGTCAGTGCAAGGCAGAAACAGGCGAAAAAGCGCAGTTACGCAGGGTAAGTGAGCATTTGACCGGACTCGTGCATGAGCCTGTTTTCAACGCCGCAATGACAACGCAGGTCGTCTTTAGAGGTGCCCGCCTGGCCGCGGGTGAATTGGGTGGGCAAGCATACAGCAAAGGTGACGTCGCGTCGGAATGGCGCGCCGGGGAAACAATAAAAACATATTGATATTTTATCTGCGTTTTATCATCGTAATGCCGGCGAGATTCCCACCCGACCTGTCGGGCCATGTGAAGACAATCAGAGGAACCCGATGAGCCGCCTACTCCTGAACTGTGACATCGGCGAAAGCTATGGCGCCTGGACCATGGGCCTTGATGCCGAAGTGATGCCCCATATCGACTGCGCCAACATCGCCTGCGGCTTTCACGCCTCGGAGCCGCTCACCATGCGCCGAACTGTCGCGCTGGCCGTGAAGCACGACGTGCGCATCGGTGCTCATCCCGCCTACCCGGACCTGGCCGGGTTCGGGCGCCGCTCGATGGCCTGCAGCCCCGACGAGATCGAAGCGATGTTGCTGTACCAGATCGGAGCGCTGGATGGCATCTGCCGTGCCCAGGGCACGCGGGTCAGCTATGTGAAGCCCCACGGCGCGCTGTACAACGACATGATGCGGGAGCCGGCCAAACTGCGTGCAGTGATGCGCGCCGTCGTCGCCTACGACGCCAGCCTGCCGCTGATGCTGATGGCCACGCGCGATGACCGGGCGGCACAGGCCATGGCCGACGAAATGGGCCTGCAACTGTGGCTCGAAGCATTCGCCGACCGCGCCTACGACGCCGACGGGCGGCTGCTGTCACGCAGCCAGCCGGATGCGGTGCATGAGGATGCCGATCGCGTGGTGGCACAGGCGCTGGCCCTGGCGCGCGGCGAAGCGTTGCGCGCCAGCGACGGCAGCGCCCTTTACCTGCGCGCCGACACCCTGTGCGTGCATGGCGACAATGCCGGCTCGGTGGCCGCCGTACAGCGCATCCGCGAGGCATTGCGGAACCTGGAAGCATGACGCCACGCATCGAAGTGGCCGGTGTCGACAGCCTGATCCTGCGGCTGTTCGAGCGGATCGATGAAGGCAACATGCCCTGGTTGCTGGCGGCAACCGCGCGCCTGCGCGAGACGTTCGGCGCCGCCCTGGTGGACCTGGTGCCCTCCTACACCACGCTGTTGCTGCAATACGACCTTGTGCAACTGGATGACCGGCAGGCCCGCGAACGCATCGCCCAGGCGTTCGAGGACGTGCACCCGATGGCCGAGGCGAGGGGGCGCGAACAGCAAGTGCCGGTCTGGTATCACCCCAGTGTCGGCCCCGAACTGACGCGAATCGCGGAGCGCAGCGGGCTGGGTATCAGTGGTGTGATCGCACGCCATAGCGCCCGCACCTACCCGGTGTTCGCCCTGGGGTTCGCGCCGGGCTTCGCCTTCATGGGGCTGGTCGACGCCTGCCTGGCCAGCCCACGCCTGGAGACGCCGCGCCAGCGTGTCGCCGCCGGTAGCCTGGGCATCGCCGACCGACAGACCGCCATCTATCCGGTGGAGTCCCCCGGCGGCTGGAACCTGATAGGGCGTAGCCCGGCCCTGCTGTTCGACCGCCGACTGGAAGGCTACAGCCTCTTGCGCCCAGGCGACCGGGTGCGTTTCGTACCGGTCGAGCGGGACGAGTTCATACGTCTGGGCGGCGACGACAGCCCGTTCGAGGTCACCCCATGAGCCTGTTGATAGAGCGTTGTGGAGCCCTTGCCACGCTGCAGGACAGCGGGCGCTTCGGCGTGCGGCACCTCGGCGTGACCCAGGGCGGCAGTGCCGACTGGTACTCCCACTACTGGGCCAATTGGCTGCTGGGCAACGAACTGGCAGCACCGGTGATCGAAATCGTGCTGGGCAACTTCGCCCTGCTCGCCCAGCAGGATGGCTGCCTGGCACTGGCCGGCGCAGACCTGGGGGCCAGCCTCGATGGCGAGCCCCTGATGCCGTGGCGGAGCTTTTGCATCGCCAAGGGGCAACGCCTGCGCTTCGCCCAGCCACGCCAGGGGGTCAGGGCCTACCTGGCAGCGTCCGGCGGCTTCGCCGTCGAAACGGTTCTCGGTAGCTGCGCCACCGTGGCTCGCGAGGGCCTCGGTGGCCTGCGGGGTGACGGTCGCCCCTTGGCCCCCGGTGACACCCTGCATTGGCGAGCAGCGCCAGCGTGCCGACGCTCCATGCCATCGGTGCGGATTCCCTCGCTCGACGGGACGCCGCGCCTGGACGTGGTACTCGGCGCCCAGATCGGCGACTTCAGCGGTCAGAGCCTCTTCGATGCCTTCAACCATGAATGGCAGGTGGACGCGCGGGCCGACCGCATGGGCGTCCGCCTGACTGGGCCGGCACTCGTTGGGGCGCACCAGGCGATGGTGTCCGAGGGCGTACCGCTGGGGGCGATCCAGGTGCCCAGCGACGGCCAGCCCATCATCCTGCTCAACGACCGCCAGACCATCGGCGGCTACCCGCGCCTGGGCGCCCTGACCCCGCTGGCAGTGGCGCGTCTGGCGCAATGCCTGCCCGGCAGCCAGGTGCGCCTGCGCCCCATCGCCCTCTATGAAGCACAGGGCCAGCAGCGCCAGTTGCTGGCCGAATGGCAACGCTGCCCCACAAGAGCCACGCCATGAGCCTCGCGGACCTGCCACCCGCGCAATTGCGCCAACGGATTCGCACGGGTGACTTCAAAGGCCCGGCCATTGGCCTGGCCAATGGCTATGCCCAGGCCAACCTGCTGATCGGCGGTGACCGAGCGGCTTGAACCACCAGATGGGCGCTTCACTGACCTGCCCACCTCCAGAACAACAACAACGAGAAGGTAATTCATGCAATCGACCCCGCCCTCCGCCGGGAATGCTTCCGGCAGTCAGCGCCATGTCCTTCGCGGCGCCGTGTTCATCATGGCGACCTCATCCATCGGCCCTGCCTTCCTGACCCAGACCTCGCTGTTCACCGAGAAGTACCTGGCCAGTTTCGCCTTCGCCATCGTCCTCTCGCTGCTGATCGACATCGGCGCCCAACTCAACATCTGGCGGGTCATCACCGTCGCCAACCTGCGTGGCCAGGACATCGCCAACCGCGTACTGCCAGGCACCGGCCATCTGATCTCGGCCCTGATCGTGCTCGGTGGCATCGCCTTCAACATCGGCAACATCGCTGGCGCCGGGCTGGCCATGAACGTCATCTTCGGAACGCCCCCCCTCATCGGTTCCCTGCTGGCCGCCGCCGCGATCATCGCCCTCTTCCTGCTGCGCAACGCCAAGCAGGTGATGGACGGACTGATGCAGTTCTTCGGCCTGGTGATGCTGGGGATGATCGGCTACGCCATGCTGCAATCCAGTCCGCCCCTGCAAGACGCCCTGCTGCACAGCGTCCAGCCCGACGATCCACTGATCCTGCTGCTGCCGATCATCACCCTGGTTGGCGGCACGGTCGGCGGCTACATCTCGTTTTCAGGCGGCCATCGTCTGGTGGAAGCCGGCATCACCGGCATCGAGCATGTCGGCGCGGTAACCCGGGCGGCCGTCGCCGGCATCCTGACCACCGGGATCGTGCGCATCTGCCTGTTCCTTGCCACGCTCGGCGTGGTCAGCCAGGGCCTGAAACTGGACCCGGGCAACCCCGCAGCTTCGGTGTTCGGCCACGTCATGGGAACCATCGGCTACAAGGTGTTCGGCGTGGTGCTGTTGGCGGCGGCGCTGTCGTCGGTCATCGGAGCGGCCTACACCAGCGTCAGTTTCATGTATTCGCTGCACCCCGGCATCCGCACGCACAACCAGCGCGTGGTGATCGCCTTCATCGCCTGCTCCACGCTGATCTACTGCCTGGTCGGGCAGCCGGTGAAGGTGCTGGTGGTGGCGGGCGCACTCAACGCACTGGTGCTGCCCCTGGCGCTCGGCTGCATCCTGTGGGCGGCCAAGAAACCGGCCATCGTCGGCCAGGACTACCGGCACCCGGGCTGGATGCTGGCCTTCGGCGTCCTGGCGATCGTCGCAACGGCCATTGGCGTGGGCCTGTCGTTCAACTCACTGCTGAGCTTCTGGCAGGCCTGAGCACGAGGCCGGCGGCTCGGCGGACCTGCTCAACCCCGTTCGCCGGCCAGCCATTCCAGCGGCACGTCGTGCTGGCCGCGCTCGTCGGTGATGAACAGCGAACCGTCGCTGATCATCAGGATCCAGCCGATGGAGCGCGGCAGGTCGCGGGCCAGTTCTTCCAGGGCTTCCTGACCGACGGCGACGACGTTGATGTTCTTCAGGTTGCGCACGCTGTCCAGCACCTTGGTCTGCCACACTCGCAGGCTGCCGTAGGCCAGCAGGCTGAAGCGCTCACAGCGGCGCGAGCACCAGGTGATGCGCTCGGCATCGGGTTGGCCGACTTCGATCCAGTGCAGCACGCGGTCGTCCAGGCTCTTCTCCCACAGCGCCGGCTCGTCCACGTCCGACAGGCCACGGCCGAAGGCCAGTTGCTCGTGGTACCAGAGGCCGTAGGCGATCAGGCGGACCGCCAGGCGCTCCTCCGTCTCGGAGGGGTGCCGGGCCACGGTGAAGCGCAGGGTCTCGTAGACGCCACGGTCCAGGTCGGTGAGGTTGAGTTCGACTTTGTAAGGCGTCGCTTGGAGGGCCATTAAGGGCTTCCTGGTTGGCGAAAAAAGGCGGCAAGTCTACCTTGAAAGCGCCCCCCGTGCCCGGCCCGTACAGCGGCCCGCGAAGCGGAAATGGGCAATCAGTCCCAGGTATGCGCGGCGCGGGTTGCCAGGCCCGGCGACGGCCTTTATAAGACCGACGCCGCGCCCGGCCGGGCGTGTGGAACACGGGAAAAGGAAGCCTATGGAACTACTCATTGTCCTGGTCGTCATCGTGGGCATCGCCGCCGTGCTGTACTTCGTCAACCGCGACGACGGCAGCCTGGAAGCCTATCTGCAGGAGGCTGGCCAGGTGAACCGCACGGCCCTGCTGAGCCTGTTCGAGCCGCGCCTGGCGCTGGAGATGGCCCAGGGCCTGCAGGGCGAGGCCCGCCAGTTGGCGTTGCACCAGGTGGCCCCGGCGCTGCTGCGTGCCGGTGAGGAGCAGGCTGCCCTCGCCGCCCTGGCCGAACTGCGCGACGGCTACCAGCAGAGCGCCCTGGACAACATGCTGGAACACTACCTGGAGGCCCAGGACCCGCACGCGGCCCTGTCCCTGCTGGAGCGCCTGGAGCGCCCGCTGCCGGAGTCGCCGCTGCTGCAGATCCCGCTGCTGCTCGCCTGCGGCCAGGACGCCCAGGCCCGAGCCCAGCTCGACACCCTCACCCAGCAACAGGAACAGGGCACCGGCCAGAGTCTGTCCGGCCCGCAGAACCTCATCCTCGCCGGGCTGCAGCGTCGCCTGCAGCAACCCCAGGCGGCCCTGCGCAGCCTGGAGCGGGCCTGGGAGCTGCTGGCCCACCCGGAGCCGGACACCAGCCTGCCCACCCATGACCTGAAGACGGTGCTCACTGGCCTTGCCGAACTGGGCGAGGTGCCCCGCGCCCTGGCGCTGGCCAGGCAACTGCCGATGGAGGAACAGGGCCAGGCCGTGCTGGCGCTGATGGAGGGTGGCCAGACCGAGGCCGCCTTCGAACTGCTGGCCGACCTGGGCGAGCAGACCGGCTACTTCACCCACACCGAGCTGATGGACCACGCCCTGGCCACGGCGCAGCCGGATACCGCGCTGCGGGTGGTGGACTGTGCGCCGGTGCATCACTACGACGAGCTGCTGATGCGCCTGGTGGGCTGGCACGCCGAGCAGGGCGACCTGGCCCAGGCCAACGCCCTGCTGGACTCCCGCGCCCACGAGCCGGGCCAGCGCATCTGGCTGCTGCTCACCCTGTGGGAACACAACCTCAGCCGGCACCCGACCTGGGCCGACGAGCTGCGACGCCAGGCGCTGGCCGAGCTGGAGCGGATTCGCGGCGAGGACAACTGGGGCTGGCTGCGCCTGTTCGCCCTGGAAGGCTGGCTGCGTCAGCAGGCCGCCCTGCCGGTACACCAGCGCGACGCCTACGGGGTGCGCGCGCACCTGGAGGAGATCGAACAACTGAATGCCGCGCTGGACCTGGACGGCCGCGTGACCAAGCTGGCCGAGCAGGCACCGCTGCTGCGCGACCTGGGCGAAGTGCCCCGCGCCCAGCGTTGGGTGGAGGCCTGCCTGCTCGATGTGGACGATCCGCAGCAGACCGAAGCCCTGGAGTACGAAGAGGGCCTCACCCCCAGTCTGGAGGCCATCGGCCTGGCCTACCTGGCCCTGGGCGACACCGCCAAGGCCCAGGCCTTGCAGGGTCGACTGCAGGCGATGCAGAGCCTCGAACGCAGGCTGGAAGAAGCCCTGCTGCTGGACCACATCCGGCACGGGCGCTTCGAGGACGCCATCGCCAGCCTGTCGCTGACCAACCTGATGCGGGAGGAGAACCCCCTGGCCCAATTGCACCAGGCCATCGACCGGCTGCAGACGGACGACCCGCAACGGGCCGCCACCCTGCACCAGCAGTTGATGGCGACGCTGAACAACGGTCTGGTCCAACCCCTTCCAGTGGCAGCCTGAAGGCCGCCCATCAATAGAGGCCGGCGGCTCAGGCCGCCGACTCGCCGCTTGGCGTGGCCACGACCTCGCGGTAGCACTCCACGCGGTTGCGCCCCTGGGCCTTGGCCCGGTAGAGGGCCTTGTCCGCCAGGGACAGCAGCCGCGACAAGTCGTACCCCGCTTCGCCGCTGCCGGCCACGCCGATGCTGACGCTGAGTGGCCCCGGCGCCTCGGGGCAGCTCTCGGCGAACTCGTGGCGGATGCGTTCGGCCACCCGCATGGCGGTGGCGCCATCGGCATCGGCCAGCAGGCAGGCGAACTCTTCCCCACCGATGCGCCCGAACACGTCGTGCCGACGCATGCGTGCGGCAGCGATGCGGGTGAAGCCCACCAGGGCGGCGTCGCCGCTGGCGTGGCCGAAGGAGTCGTTGAGGCGTTTGAAGTTGTCCAGGTCGCAGAGCAGCAGCATCACACCCTCCCCACGCCGTGCGCAACGCTCCAGCAGGGCCTGGCCGGAGTCCATGAAGGCGCGGCGGTTGCCGATGCCGGTCAGCGGGTCGCTGTAGGCGGCGTGCTTGTACTGCAGCTCGGCCCGCTCACGGACCATGGCCAGGGTGACGAAGGCGACGCCGATGGCGTACAGCAGCGTCTCGAACACCAGAATCGCAAAGAAGGGGCTGGCCTGCCCGTTGGCCAGCCGCTGGAACGGCTCACCACGATCCACCACCAGGCGCACGCCGTAGGTCGCTACGTGCATCAGGTGCAGCGCCATGGCCGGGGCGATGGACACCTGCAGGCTGCGCCGGGCGCGCCACAGCTCGAAAGCGGCGAGCGCGGTGTAGGTGATCATCAGCACGCAACTGAGCATGATCCGCGCCGGCAGCGAAGCGTAGAACGCCGGCACGGCGCAAAGCGCCAGCCACAGCAGCGGCCCGGCAAGGAAACCGGCGAAATGAATGGGCCGACCGGCGAACACCCGCATGGAGGTCCAACTGGCGGCGCAACTGAGTTGCAGCAGCAGGTTGCCGATGATGATCGGCACCCAGTCGATGCCCAGGCCGCGCAGGCTGCCGAGCACGGTGCAGAAGGCGCCGAGCAGCAGGGTCAGGCTCAGGTAGCCGAGGGTCGGCTCAGGGGTGCCGCGACGCCAGGCCCGCCCGGCGAGGATGCCGAGCAGGGCGAGAATGTAGACGTCCACCAGCACCAGGGTGGGGATGTGAAGGTCCATCTGCACTGTCCAGGGACGGGGAGCAACCGGCGACCGGCCTGGTGAAGGCGGCGCACGGGAAAGGAGTGGTCAGCCGTAATGCGAACGGCGTCGCACTTTACTCCCCGCATGTGACAGCGTCACGCGCGGCGTTTCAGCGGGGGGCGTAGCGACCCCAAAGGCTCTCGAATTCCGCCAGGTAGCGCGCCACCAGGTGGGCGTTGTCGATCACCAGCAGGTTCTCCTCGTTGCTGGTGCTGGCGCTGCGGGTCCAGTTGAAGCTGCCGTTGAGCAGCAGACGGCCGTCGAACAGGGCGAACTTGTGGTGCATGTGGAAGGGGCTGTCGTCGATGCGCACGTCGACCCCGGCGTGGCGCAGGGCCTGGATGTCGCTGCCCTCGTCGTGCTGTTTTTCGTTGTCGCTGATCACCCTTACACGCACACCGCGCCCGTGGCAGGCGACGATCTCGCTGCTCAGTTGGTCGTCGGAGATGGTGTAGACGCAGATGTCCACGCTATGCCGGGCCTGGCGGCACAGCTCGCGGATCTTGCGCCGGCACTCCTCGCCGGGGCTGAAGTGGGCACTGGCCAGGGTCGGGGCGACGGTACTGGCCAGATCGAGGGTGCGCACCACCTGTTCCAGCCACTTGAGCGCCGGCTGCAGGTTGGCCGGGTCGGCCCGGCACAGCTCGCGCACCAGGTCGAAAGCGCGGTTGCGCAGGTAGCGCACCTGATCCGGGCCCAGCTCGCTGCCCAGTTCGCGCAGCTCGTCGCGCTCCTCGTTGCTCAGTTTCAGGTCCTGCAGGCTGTCACGCAGCTGCTGGTCGAGTCCTGCGAAATCCATGGCGACCTCCGGGTCAGGTGGGCGTGCCGTCGGTGCCGGGCGTCGGCAGGGCGCCACCCAGTTCGTTGAGGCGGTTGGCGATGTCGGTGATGCGGTGGTGGGTGCGCAGGTCGACGTCGATCTTCTTGTCCATGATGCGGATCAGCGGCATGAAGCTGTTCTCCAGGCTGTCGGCCAGGCTCAGCAGGACTTCGCGCACGCCTTCCTGAGCCGGGGCGGTGACGTCCACCTTGAGCGCGGCAGGCGGTTGCACCAGCGTCTCCAGGCGCTCCAGCAGGGTCTCCCATGGCACCTCGGCCGCGGCTGCGGGGGCGTCGCGGTGGGCCAGCCCGCGCACGCTCTCCACCAGGTCGTTGAGCTGGGCCACCACGCGGGTGCCGACGTCACTGTCGCTGCCGCCCATGGATTTGTTGCGCATGAAGTCGCGCTTGATCCGGGCCCAGCGCTCGGCCTGTTCGGCGCTCTGGTTGCCGCGCAGTTCGGCGAGCTTGAGCAGGTTCTCCTCGGCGCCGGTGGTGAGCAACTGGGATTCGCCCTGGTAGTGGTCGGCCAGCAGTTGCATCAGTTCGGCGTCGTTCATCACGGCCGAGACCTTCTCCGCCATCTTGTTCATGTTGCGGTAGCTGCCCTGCAGCTTGAACGGCGGCTCGGTGCGGTAGGCGTCGGCCTGGGCGGCGCTGGCGATGTACTGCTGGTTGACCTTGAGCACCACGTCGCGCACCTGCATGAGGCGTTGCAGGGTGGTGGTGATCTCGTTGATCTCGGCGCCGCTGTAACTGTGGCTCAGTTCGTTGGCGGAGAAGGGCTTGCCCTCGGCCTTGGCGACGAAGCGGTAGACGTCGGCCATGTCGCGGGTGGCCAGGGGTGCCAGCACCGGGTTGGAGGTCAGGGCGTTCTCGATGTAGCTGAGAGCGAAGGCGTCCTGCATGCCGCCCAGGGTGTCGCCGAGGTTATAGATGTCGGCGCGGTTGGCGAGCATGTCGGGGATCTTGAACACCTCGCCGGACTCGGTGTAGGGGTTGCCGGACATCACCACGCAGAACTTCTTGCCGCGCATGTCGTAGGTCTTGGTGCGGCCCTTCCACACGCCCTCGATGCGCCGGGTGCCGTCGCAGAGGGAGATGAACTTCTGCAGGAATTCCGGGTGGGTGTGCTGGATGTCGTCGACGTAGAGCATCACGTTGTTGCCCATCTCCAGCGCCAGGTTGAGCTTCTCCAGCTCCTGGCGCGAGGTGGCGTCGGGCGCCTGGGCCGGGTCGAGGGAGCGCACCTCATGGCCCAGGGCCGGGCCGTTGATCTTCATGAAGATCAGCCCCAGGCGGTGGGCGACATACTCCATCAGCGTCGTCTTGCCGTAGCCGGGGGGCGAGATGAGCATCAACAGGCCCATCAGGTCGGTGCGCTTGTTCTCGCCGACGGTGCCCATCTGCTTGGCCAGGTTGTCGCCGATGATGCCGAGGTAGACGTCGTTGATCAGTTTGTTGCGCACGAAGGAGGTCAGCGGGCGCGGCTTGAACTCGGCCAGGCGCAGGGCCTCGCGCTGGCGGGTGACCAGTGCCTGGCGCAGCGCCTGGTACTGGCGCAGGCCAGGCAATACGTGCTCGCGGTGCTCGCGCAGGCGGCCGAAGAAGTCGTCCACCGCCAGCGCCAGGCTGTGGTCCTGGATGCGCGAGTGCTCGCCCATCAGGCCGCTCACGCTGAAGCGCAGGTCCACTTCGGTGAAGCGCTGCGGGAAGTCGGCGCGCAGCAACGCCAGGGCGACGGCTTCGGCGCGGTAATCGGCGAGGCCGGCAAAGCCCTCTTCGCCGCAGAGGCCGTCGAGCCAGTGGCCGACCAGCGCCCACTGGGCCGCCGGGCGCCCGTCAAGGCGACCCACGGCGGCCTGGTAGTCGTCCCACATGCGCGCGCCTTGCAGGCGCAGCTTGAGCCCTTCGTACAACTGGCGGGCGTACTTGCTGAAGGTGAATTCGATGCGCTCGGCGGCCAGCTCCTGCACCAGGTATTCGGCGGCCTCGGCGACCTGGCCCGGCTGCAGCGGTAGCGGGTGCTCGGCGAGGAAGGCCTGCAGGGCGTCGGTCACTTCGGCCCGCAGCGCCAGCAGGCCATCGGCGCGGCCGAACAGTTGCTGGATGTGCCGGCTGGTGCGGGCACGCTCGGGCCAGGCGGTGCCGCTCTCACCCTGCCGCGCGGCATCCCAGAACAGCGTGGCGAAGGCTCGGGGCACGGCGCCGAAGCGCAGCAGCCCGGCGCTTTCGCGCAGGGGCAGCAGGTGCTGGAGGATGGCGGCGGCGTCGTGGTCGTGGATGCCCTTCTCGTAGCCGTCGCGGTAGCGCGGGGCGGCGAAGTCGCGCACCACCCGCGCCAGTTCCTCGGGCTGCGCCAGCAGGGCCTTGAGGCCGTCCAGGCTGAGGCCTTCGCGCTGCCCGTCGGCGGCGTCGAGCACTTCGCCGGCCAGGTACTCGGCGCGATAGAGGCGCTCGGACTCGGACTCCAGCGCCACCTGCCAGAAGGCCTTGAGGGCGTCCAGTTCGGGGTCGTGCAGGGGTTCGAGGAAGTCGGTGCCGGTGAGGTGCAGGTAGAGCCCGTCGCCACGGGGCAGCAGGGTCAGGTCCAGTTCCTGGGTGTTGACACTGAAGCGGTGGCGCGGGCCGAGCTTGATGACGTTGCCGCCGGCTTCGAACAGTTCGCTCTTGTCGCGCAGGGCACGCACGGCCTGGTCGCGGGCCCCCTTGAGGCGGGCCTCGACGTCGTCGGCCTTGACGCTGTCGTTGAGTTCGCGCAGGCGCTGGGCCAGTTCGCGCAGCTTGAGGATCAGCGGGTCGGCGGCGAAGAAGGCGTTGAGCTCCTCGGCCTGGGTGAACCTGGCGGTGCGCCGGCCGAGGCTGTCGAGGATGCGCCGGGCGGCGTCCTGCAGGCCCTGGGCCTTGCGCTGGCGCTCGTCGAGCAGGGATTGCTTGTGGGCCTCGAAGGTTTCCAGCAGCTCCTCGCGCTTGCTGAGGATGTCGCCGAGGAACTGCTCGTGGTCGCCGAAGCGGCTTTCCAGTTCCTCCAGTTGCACCAGCAGGCGCGACAGTTGCTCGTCGCAGCGTTCGGGGTCCTGGGCCTGGGCCAGAGCGTTGACGATACCCTGGCCGAACAGCTTGAACTGGGCACCGAACTGGGCCACCGATTCGGTGGAACCGAGGGCCTTGCGGCGCTGCTCGGCGCGGGCCTTGGCCTGGTTGAGGCGGGCGTAGATCTCGGAGATGGACTCGATGATGCGGGTGCGCTGGGTGGCGTCGTCGATCTGCAGCGAGCCCATCAGGTTGGACAGCATGTCCAGGTCGCCGGCCATGGCCTGCAGGGCCTCCAGCGGCGGGGCCAGGAGGGCGACGGTCTCGGCCTTCTGCGCCTCGACGTCCAGCGCTTCCAGGCGGGTGACGAAGGGCTGCAGGGCCTGGTCGCTGGCGAGGAAGGTGGCGGTGGCGGCAGCGGTGCGCGCCTGGGCCTCCTGCAGCTCGGCTTCCATGGCGTCGATGCGGGCGACGTCGATGTAGCGGTAGTCACGGATGGTCAGCAGCAGGCCGCGCTGGGCGGTGATGCCGTTGAGGGCGTCGACGTAGTCCTGGGCCTGTTCCCAGCCGGCGGCCTGGAGGCGCCCGAGCAGGGCCTTCTGCTGCGCTTCGGCACCGGCCATGGCCTGGTCGGACTGGCGGCGGATGCTTTCGACCTTCTCGTATTCGTCCAGCACCCGTTCGGCGGTGGCGGCCACTTCCCGCAGCAGCGGGGCGAGCCCGTCGAGTTCGTCGCTGCCGAGCCAGTGGTAGACGTCGAACAGGCGGCGGGTGCCCTGGCAAAGCTGGGTGTAGCGCTGCACCGAGACGGAGGGGGTTTCGATCTCGCGGCACAGGCCGTAGAGGTCGGAGACGCCGCGCACCAGCTCGGCGTTGCCGATGCGCCCGAAGAAGCCGCTGCGGGCCGGTTGGCGAGCGGCGTACTCCTCGGTGAAGAACGGGGTCTGCCAGATCTGCATGGGGTGGATGCGGGTCGGCTCGTCGCCCTCGGCGGCGAAGATCACCATGCGTCCGTCTTCCAGGCGCGCGTAGCCGTGGCCGAACAGCGGGTTCTGCAACTGGCGGCTGATGAGGTTGTAGGTGAGCAGGACCGAACGGCCCTCCTCGGGGTGGTAGAAGATGTACTGCACGTCCTCGCCGTTGGGCGAGCGCACGCTGCGCTTGAAGCGCATGCCGGCCATGGAGGCGTCGAAGGTCTTGTATTCGCCGTTCTGCAGGTAGCAGCCGCCGGGGAAGATGATGCCGTGGTCTTCGGGTAGCTGGACGCAGGCCTGGCCGATGGCGTCGATGCGCTCCACCTGGCGGGTCAGGCTGTTGTAGACCAGGTAGCGCCACTGCTCCTCGCGGTAGGGCAGCACCTTGAGCAGCACCAGGCTGCCGAGGCGGGCGAATTCGATCTGGGCGTCGTCGAGGGACTGGGTCTTGTCCAGCACCTCTTCGCGGTAGATGCCGAGGCCGTCCTCGGTGTTGTTCTCGACCTTGAGGGTGAGGTCGCCGCCGATGGTCTCGACGAACACGGTGTCGAGGATGTTCAGGTGCGGGTGGCGGCCCTGGACCACCATCTCGCGGGTGGCCTTTTTCCATTCGAAGTCGAAGGGCGACGGCAGGGCGATGTCGCGCTCGCCACGGTTGTCGATGTAGCGCACGTCGCGCCCGTCGCTGGAGAGGGACCAGCGGAACACGCGGATGTCGGTGATGCGCTCGCCGATCTGGAAGCTCGCCAGCAGCTTGCCGTCGCGGATGGCCAACTGCAGCAGGCGGGTGTTCTTGTAGTAGGTGTAGAGCTCGTTGAAGTCGTTGAGGAAGCCCTGGGCGGCGAGGAAGGTGCCTTCCAGCGGCACCGGCTCGGCGTCATGGCCCTCCTCCCCTTCCACCAGGCGGTAGAGGGAGAAGACGTCGGCGATGCCGGTTTCCTTCCTCAGGCCGATGAAGACGTTGTAGCCGAACAGCAGGCAGTCGCCGACCTGGACGATGTCACGGGCGATGCAGTTGTTCTCGGTGCGGATGCGTACCCGACCGATGACGTCCATGCGGCTGTCGCCGAAGGCTTCGAGGCGGCGCTGGTTGAGGCTGTCGGTGGTCTGCCGCAGGCGCTGCCCCTGGTCCTGCAGGCGCTTGTGCAGCACCTCGTAGGCGCCGCCTTCGGCGACGGCCTTGTCCAATACATCCTGTGCGGGGGTTGCGGCGGTGACATCCGACATCATGTTCTTCCTGAATCTGCTGGGTCTGCGAACAGGGCCCCTCGGGTGGAGGGGCCGGGTACGCGGGGGCGCGGGGCCTGGGCTCAGGCGCCGATCTTGCGGGCGACCTCGGCCATCTGCTCGCGCAGGGTGGGGTCGACTTCCTCGGGCCTGACGTGGGCGAGGATCTTCTTCAGCACGCGCTTCTCGTTGTCGTCGATGACGCCGTCGCGCTCGGCGATGGCCAGCAGGGCGGCCAGTTCGTGCACGTCCAGACGACCGTCGTTGGCGAAGCAGTGGATGGAGCGGAAGGACAGCTCAAGGTAATCACGGGATTCGGCCATGGCGGGATTCCTCTTGGCGGGTAGGCGGGCCCGGCCCCTTTCGCAAGGCGGGGCGGACCCTGTGCGCGGTGTCGGGCCCCGGGGGTTCCGGGGCCCGCTCGATCAGGCTTCGGCCGCCGGTACGGCGTCAGCCTTGGCTGCGACGGCCGGGGTGCGACCGTTGAGCAGGCGGGCGAGCACGTCCTGTACCACGGGGCTCTTGCCCACCACGCCTTCGATGGCCTTGCCCACGGAGAGCGATTTGGCGAAGGAGTTGAAGAAGTCGCCTTCGCCACCGACGATCTCGATCTTCGCCTGGGCCATGGCGGTGGCGAGCACTTCGGCCTGGTCCTTGGCGATGTCCTTGTTGGCGGCGATGGCGGCCATGGCTTCCTCGAAGCTCTTCTCCAGCTGCATGCGGAACTCTTCGTGCTGGCGGGCGCTGTCGCTGAGGGCGTCGAGGGCGCTGAACTTCTTGCCCAGGCCTTCGGCCTCGGCACTCAGGCGCTGCAGCAGGATGTCGGCTTCAGCGCTGCCCTGGTCGTGGGTGGCCTTGGCCTTGGCGGCGCCGAGCTGTTCTTCACCACGGGCCTGGGCACCGAGCTTCTCTTCCAGCACCTTGGCTTCGGCAAGACCGTCCTTCTCCTTGGCGGCGGCCTGGGCTTCGAGGATGCGGGCTTCGGCGAGGCCCTTCTCCTGCTCGCCACGGGCTTCGGCAATCAACTGTTCGGCGCGTACGCGGGCATCGGCGAGGCCGTCCTTCTCCTTCGCGGCGGCGGTCGCTTCCAGCACACGGGCATCGGCCAGGCCGGGGGCGGCACGCTCGGCCTCGATGCCTTCGGCCATGCGCTTCTTGGCTTCGGCCTGCTTGGCCGCGGCTTCCAGCTCGGCCTGGGCCAGGTTGTTGATCTCGACGGCCTTGTGCTTGGAGCGGGTTTCGTCGGCTTCGGCCTGCTTGACCTGGCGCACCAGCTCCTGCTCGGCTTCGGCCTGTGCCTGGAGCACGATGACCTGCTTGGCGCGCTCGGCCTCGGAGACCTCACGCACTTCCTTGATGCGCTCTTCTTCCTGGGCGACGGTCTTCTCGACGGCGACGCGCTCGCGGATCACGTTGGCGATGTTCTTGCGCTGTTCTTCCAGCGCCTTTTCCTTTTCGATGCGCTGCAGCTCGACTTCGCGCTCGCGGGCGACCACTTCCAGGTCCTTGGCACGGGTGACCTTCTCCACTTCGATGACCACGGCGCGCTGGCGGTTCTGCTGGGCCACTTCCACTTCGCGCTGGTGGTTCTCGACGCGGATGTCGATTTCCTGCTGGGCCTGGATACGGGCCTGCTCGGCCTTGAGGCGCTCCTCTTCCTTGACCTTGGCGGTCTCGGCCTCCTCGCGGGCGCGGATGGTTTCGATCTCGCGCTTCTGCCGGGCCTCGGCATCGGCCTGCTGGCGTTCGAGGGCCAGGGCGGCTTCGCGGGTCTCGACGTTCTTCTTCTGGATCGCCAGTTCCTGGTTGCGCTCCAGTTCGTTGGTGATGACGTTCTGGTTGGCGGTCAGCTCGGTGATCTTGCGAATGCCTTCGGCGTCGAGGATGTTGCTCGGGTCGAGGGAGTGCTTGGCGGTCTGCTCCAGGTAGTCGATGGCGACGTCTTCCAGCACGTAGCCGTTCAGGTCGTTGCCGATCACTTCGATGATGCGGTCGCGGAAGTCCTGGCGGTTCTCGAACAGCTCGACGAAGTCGAACTGCTTGCCGACGGTCTTCAGCGCTTCGGAGAACTTGGCGTTGAACAGTTCGTTCACCGCTGCCCGGTCGGAGGCGCGGTCTACGCCGATGGCCTTGGCCACCTTGAGCACGTCCTGCTGGGTTTCGTTGACGCGCAGGTAAAAGGCGACGGTGATGTCGGCGCGCATGTTGTCACGGCAGATGAGGCCGTCCTTGCCACGGCGGTCCACTTCCAGGGTGATCAGCGAGATGCGCATGAACTCCTTGAGGTGGATGACCGGGTACACCAGGGCGCCGGTGAAGTGCACCTTGGGGGTGGAGGACATGTCGTTGACGATCAGTGCGGTGCCCTGCGGGACCTTGATGTAGAAGGCCTTGAACAGGGCCAGGAGCCCGACGACCACGAGGACGACGAGACCGGCGCCGATCAGGATGGGCAGCAGCGAGGCTAGGTTCATTGCAATCATTCTCCTTTGATGCTGAGGCACACCGGGGGTCAGAGGCCCCGGAATTCGTCCTCGGTGATGACCCGATAGGCGTGCTGCGCCTCCAGGTATTCCAGTAACACGACGCGATCGCCGCGTTTGAGCCCGAGGGCTTGGTCGGCACGGACCTTGAGGATCAGCCCGGCGCCACCGTCCTCCAGCACGGCCTCACCCTGCTCGTGGGTGACGCGGCCACTGCGCACCACGGCCGTCTGGCCGATGACGCTGCGGGTGCTGGTGGCCTCGGCCTTGAGGAACAGCGGGCGCAGGGGGCGGCACAGGGTGGCGGCGATGGGCACGGCCAGTACCAGGGCGCCGATCATCACCACCAGCCCGAGCGGGTAGCGCAGCCAGCCGAGGGGCAGTTGACCGAGCAGCCAGAGTTCGACGAAGTAGCTGATGAACCAGCCGAAGAAGAACAGCAGGGTCAGCACCAGGGTGACCGGCACGCCGTTGAGCTTGAGCTTCGACAGCAGGCCGGCGAGTCCTTCGGCGTTGCCGTTGCCTTCGAGCAGGGAGTCGGCCTCGACGTCCAGCAGGTCCACCTCCAGCAGGCCGAAGGCGACCACGGTCCAGTAGATGACCGCGATGAGCAGCAGGAAGCTGAACACCACGGTGGGGAATGAGAGGGCGGTGATCAGGAAGAGGTCCATCGTTCGTTTCCAGTCCTTGAAACAGGGCGGGGGGGCCGCAGTCGGGTGGATCAGCGCCGGTCCCGGAGCCTCGCCAGGACGCTGTCGGCGCTGCTGGGGCCGGTGGCGATGCCGGCGGCACGCAGGCGTGCCTCCAGGTCGTCGCCGCGCTCGGCGCTGGCCAGTTCTTCGGCCGCCTCCAGCCGCGCGGCGCGTTCGGCCTGCTGGCGTTTGAGCCGCTCCAGCGAGTCCAGGGCGGTGCCCAGACGGCTGTGGGTATCGCCCTGGCGCTGGGCCACGGCCTGCTGGGCACGCTGCACGCTTTCGGTGGCCTTGACCGTGTCCACCTGCTGCTTGAGGTGGCGCATATTGGCCTCTGCCTGGGTCACGGCCTTGCGCAACTGGGCGACCTGGGCGCTTAGGCCTTCGGCCTGGGCGCGCTCGCTCTGGTGCTGTGCTTCCAGCTCGGCGATCTTCTCCGCCACTTCGCGGGCCAGGACCTCGTTGCCGCTTTCCAGGGCCTTGAGGGCATAGCCTTCGTATTCGTCGACCTTGGCCTGGCACTGGGCGGCGCGCTCGTCGGCGAGCTTCTGCCGGGCCATGACGCCGGCCAGGGCTTCGCGGGCCTGACGCAGGGCCTGGTCGGCGTCGCGGATCTCCTGGTCGAGGATGCGCAGGGCCTGGCTGTCCACCAGCGCCTCGCCGGCTTCGCCGAGGCCGCCGCGCAGGGCGTCGATCAGCTTGCTCCATACGTTCATGGGTTTCTCCGGGGTCAGGCCTGGGGCGCCAGGTAGCCTTCGTAGGCTTCCGTGGCGCGGATGACGTTGCTGGCCAGAGTCTCGATCTCGAACAGCACGTTGGACAGGATCGAACGGGCGCTCAAAGCGCCGAACATGATGTAGCAACGCTCGCCGCCTGGTCGCGTCTCCAAACCGATGCTGGATAGCGGAAAGAGCTGGCGGCTGAGCAGGATTTCTTCGTTGAAGCGCGCCACGTCACGGACTTCGGACTGCGGCCAGAGCAGCGACTCGACGAGGATCTGCTCACCCTGCACGGCGAGGAACAGGGGCAGGTCGCCGAACTCGCGCATGGTCACCAGCAGGCTCGGTTCGGCGCCTTCGATCAGCTCCACCTGAGCCTCGCCCTGGCGGAACAGCTCGGTGGCGGCCAGGGCGTCGCACAGCGCGCGGGCGTTCCAGATCTGCGGCATCTCCATCGCATTCTCCTGTTCCAGGTGAACCGGCCCCGGCTGGGGCTGGCGCAGCGTCCGCTCCACCGCGAGCAGCGCGCGGGCGTTCTCGGGGAGGATCCAGACCTCTTTCTTGACCAGCCCCTGGTCACGCAGGCGCTGGCGGAAAAGTCGCTGGTAGTGGGCGGATGATTTCTGCATGGGGACGGAGCCTAGACCATCACATGTGATCTCGCAACAACTCACATGTAATAGACGAGACGATTTCCCCCCGATTGACGGACCCCGATTAGACCTGTCGACGCCGGCCAGGGACAGCACGGATGTCCCGGGGCGCGACCGGGTTCGCGTTACGCCGGTGGCTGCCAGGGGCGAAGGGATCGTCTAGGCTAGCGCGACCTTTTCCACTGCCCTCCCGGACGACCATGGACACCTCCCGCAAGCCCCTCGCCGGCCTGAAAGTGATCGAACTCGGCACGCTGATCGCCGGCCCCTTCGCCTCCCGCCTGTGCGCCGAGTTCGGTGCCGAGGTGATCAAGGTGGAGTCGCCCGACGGCGGCGACCCGCTGCGCAAGTGGCGCAAGCTCTACGAAGGCACTTCGCTGTGGTGGTTCGTGCAGGCGCGCAACAAGAAGTCCATCACCCTCAACCTCAAGCATGCCGAGGGCCTGGAGGTGCTCAAACGCCTGCTGGCGGAGGCGGACATCCTCATCGAGAACTTCCGCCCCGGCGTGCTGGAGAAACTGGGGCTGAGCTGGGAGGTGATCCACGCGCTGAACCCGAAGCTGGTGATGGTGCGCCTGTCCGGCTTCGGCCAGACCGGGCCGATGAAGGACCAGCCGGGTTTCGGCGCGGTGGGCGAGTCCATGGGCGGGCTGCGCTACATCACCGGCTTCGAGGACCGCCCGCCGGTGCGCACCGGCATCTCCATCGGCGACTCCATCGCCGCGCTGTGGGCGGTGATCGGCGCGCTGATGGCCCTGCGGCACCGGGAGGTGAACGGCGGGCTCGGCCAGGTGGTGGACGTGGCGCTCTACGAGGCGGTGTTCGCGATGATGGAGTCGATGGTCCCGGAGTTCGACGTATTCGGCTTCATCCGCGAACGCACCGGCAACATCATGCCCGGCATCACCCCCTCCTCCATCCACACCAGCGCGGACGGCCGGCATGTGCAGATCGGCGCCAACGGTGATGCGATCTTCAAGCGCTTCATGCTCGCTATCGGCCGCGAGGACCTGGCCAACGACCCACAACTGGCCAGCAACGACGGCCGCGATGCGCGCCGCGACGAGCTCTACGGGGTGATCGACCGCTGGGTGGCGGCACTGCCGCTGGAGCAGGTGCTGGAGACGCTGAACCGCGCCGAGGTGCCGGCCAGCCGCATCTACTCCGCCGAGGACATGTTCAGCGACCCGCAGTTCCTCGCCCGGGAGATGCTGCTGCAGGCCCGCCTGCCGGACGGCCAGCCGTTCCGCATGCCGGGCATCGTGCCCAAGCTCTCGGACACGCCCGGCTCGGCGGACTGGATCGGCCCGGAGCTGGGCCAGCACAACGCCGAGGTGCTCGGCGAACTGGGCTACGACATGGCCCGCATCGACGCCCTGCGCGCCGCCGGCGCAATCTGACACCCCTACACCGCCTTTAGCCCTCTCTCCGCGCGCCCCATCCATCGGGGCGCCGTCCGCCCCTTGAGGGGCACCTTCACAAACCCGGGAAACCTTTCGTCCTGCTTGCTCCAGCCGGCCTGGCAAGGGCTGCCCCTGCAGCACCGCCACCGGCCCCAACAAGGAAAGGTACGAGCATGGCGAGCAACCCGGACGCGAGCCTCGAGACAGGCACGCCGCATCATGTATGGAAACTTCTGATCGATCATGAACCCCTGCTGCGCAGACGCTGCCAGCAACTCACTGCAAACCGGCAGGATGCCGAGGACGCCCTCAGCGAACTGCGCCTGCGACTCTTCACCCTGCTGCTGCGCGAGCCCCAGCGCCTGGAGCGCATCGAGAACCTCCCAGCCTGGTTGCGACGAGTGGCCAGCAACCACTGCATCGACCGGCTGCGCAGCACCCCGGCCACCTGCAGCCTCGACTGGCTGGACCTGCACCCGGCCGACACCGCCAGCGGTAACGACCCGGAGCACCAGGCCTGTCTTCACGAGGCGATAGAGACCCTCGGCAAGGCGCTTCGCCAACTGCCGCCCAACCTCGGCGATGCACTCTGGCAGCATTGCGTGGACGGCATGGCCTACGGCGACCTGGCGCGTCACCTGCAGATCAAGGAGCCCAACCTGCGCAAGCGGGTGCAACTGGCCCGCGATCAACTGAGGCAGCAGGTGGGCGGTTTGTGCCAGGGGCTGCAGCCCTGAGAGGGCGCCACGGAGAGCCCACCTCGCACGCGAGGTGGGCCAACGATCAGAAGTTACCGATGGGATAGGCCGTGTTCAGCGTCCAGAGCCCACCGATCTGATTGACGAAGCCCCCAATGGTAAAGGGGTTGCCCGCCTCGCCGGTGCAATATCCGGCCGCCCCCACCGCTGGGGCGGAAGGCCCGGCGAAGGCACCGCCAGCTCCCCCGATGACACTGAAGGGGTGGGTGTACGCGTAGCGGATCGAGGCGACTACCTGCACTTGGCTGCAACTGTCCGGAAAGAAGGTTGAAGAACCCGCCCCCCCCTTCGGCACCATCACACCGGCGGCATTGGCAATCTGGATGCCACCACCCAGGTAGCGATAAGGGCCGGGATGATTGATGCCGGGCTGGACGATGTACCGCACGCCCCCCGTGATCTGGGCGGCGAGAGGGGCCGCGGCGCGTGTACCTAACTGCGGGTCATGACCCGCTGGGCGAGCATGGAAACCCACCGCGCCCCCTCCTGCATTGACCTCGCCACAGAAGATGTGGCGCTGGTTGATCTGCGGGTTCATACGGCTGTTGGCGAGGCCGCCACCGATCTGAACCGGCACCGGGTTGACCCCGGCGGCACCGGCAGAGCAGTCGATCTGGGCGAGGGCCGGGAGGCTGCAGCAGGCGGCCAGCAGGCCGAGCGGCAATACGTTAACGAAGCGATCCATGGCATTTCTCCTTGACTGGACTGGGCGAAAAGTGCCCAGCAGGCAAGACGCAATGCGGCTGCATCCGTGAAGGCGGCACCGACATCCCGCACGCAACGAAATGGCACTTCACAGCCGCCCTTGCCGGCCGTCAGGAACACAGACCCGGGCATTCGCCGGGGTCACAACGGAACCAAGGAGAAAAGGACATGACGACTTTCAACGTGAACTTCAATGTGGACGACATGGAAGGCAAGACCGTGCTGGTCTTCCTCAAGCCGCAGAACCCGCAGCGCGACTACCGCGTCCACGCCTGGCAGGTGCTCACCGGCTCGGCCGGTGCCACGGAGTCCTTCGACTACGAGGCGGTGATCGAAACCGACGTGAGCAGCCTCGGCGAGAAGGCCGGCAACCAGATCATCTCTGGGCGTCGCCCCATCCTGCCCGGCCAACTGCTGCAGGCGGTCAGCCCGAGCGGCCTGTCGCCGCAACTGGAGCCGGCCTCCACGTCGCTGGCGCTGGAGAAGCTGACGCCCCAGCAGTGCGGGGTGATCAACAAGACCAACCCCTACACCCAGTTCGACAGCAACTGGTACGTCAACGGCCGCCCGGTGGTGACCATGCCCAAGGTGGACTCGCGCATGACCGTGAGTTTCGAGTACGAGCCCAACTTCTACTTCATGGTCGCCACGCCGCCCATGATCGGGCAGACCTACATCGTGCAGAACTTCTCGGACATGACCCGCTACGTGGCGCCCATCACCGCCACCGAAGTGGACGTGACCCTGACCCGCCCGAGCGGCCTGTGGACCTTCGACTTCATCGCCCGCTGAAGCCCTGGCGTCCCGAATGAAGAAGCCCCCGGCGAGTGATCGCCGGGGGCTTCTTCGCGTCTGGCTTCCTGCGGCATTCACCCTGCATGACGTGGGATGGCTCGGAACAGAGGGCGCGCGGCGCCGAAGCCCGCAGCACCTGGGCTAGGATCAGGGGCCGACGTCAGCACTGCGCCGCACGGGCGCCAGGAGAGGTGAAAAATGGAACGTTTTACCGAGGATCTGGCCCGACTGGATCACTTCATACTGCGCGCACTGCGCTTCCAGGCGATGGCCCTGGCCTTTCTGATGCTGGGCCTGCTACCGGGAATCGTGGGCTTCTACATGCTGGAGGGTCTGGGTTGGCATGAGGCCACGCTGAACGCCCTCTCCATGCTGGGCTCGGTAAGCCTCGCCCACCCACCGAGCAGCCTGGCCGGCAAATACTTCGCGGCGCTGTATGGGTTGTTCCTGGACAGCGTCTTCCTGGTGGCGCTCGGCGTGGTGGTCACCCCGTTCGCCCACCGTCTGCTGCATCGCTGGAACCTGGCCAACGACTGAGGCCGTCATCAACCGTTGCACGTATCTGGACAAGGCCGGCCCCCTGAGAGGTGCCGGCCTTTTTCAGGTTGCATCTGTGAACAGCCATCAACCGGCAACGGGGTGGGGACTGGCCCATGATCGGTGCCTGCCCCGTTGCACACGGGGCCTGACGGAGACAGGGAGAAAGGACATGAAATATGAAATCAAGATCCTCTATCAGAGCCAGCAGGGCAGCGATTATGTGATTTTCCAGAAACCGCCCCAGCTGCCGAACGCCCCTTGGCCCATGGCCTGGCAGGTGATACGCGACATCAGGGAACCGGACATGAAGATCAATTACAGCATCGACTATGACGTCTATGTGCCCGGACAGCGCGCCGTCTCCACGCCGGTGGACATGACAGACTGGGGAGCGCCACTGGAGTTGGAGAACAGCGTGCCTGCAGTGACGGAACAGGACGCGCAGGGGAAAGAGAGCACGGACTGATCCGCCCCGGAACAACAAAAAGCCCCTGGCGATCACTCGCCAGGGGCTTTTTCATGGCCGTTGTCAGCTCAGAGCGGCTTGCCGCGGTTGCCGTGCGCCGCAACGAAGGCCTGGACCTGCTTGAGGTCGTTGGCCAGCACGGTGCAACGCTCTTCGCGTTGGAACAGGTCGGACAGGTGCGCCGGCAGCGCCGGGGCCTGGCCAACGCCGGCCTTCTCCACCGCTTCGGGGAACTTGACCGGGTGCGCGGTGCCCAGGGTGACCATGGGAGTGGACAGGCTGCGGCGGCATTCGCGGGCGGCACGTACGCCGATGGCGGTGTGCGGGTCCAGCAGCTCGCCGCACTCCTTGTAGACATCGGCGATGGTCTCGCAGGTCTGCTCGTCGGTAACGGCGAGGGAGTCGAACAGCTTGCGCGCTTCGGTCCAGCGGTCCTGCTCGACGCTGAAGCCGCCCCCCTGCTTGAAGGTGTCCATCAACTGGGCGATGGCGGCGCCGTTGCGGCCGTGCAGGTCGAACAGCAGGCGCTCGAAGTTGGACGAGACCATGATGTCCATGGACGGCGACAGGGTCGGGTGCAGGGTTTCCTTGACGTACTGATTGCCGCTCATGAAGCGGTGCAGGATGTCGTTGCGGTTGGTGGCGACGATCAGCTGGCTGATCGGCAGGCCCATGTTGCGCGCCAGGTAGCCGGCGAAGATGTCGCCGAAGTTACCGGTGGGCACCGAGAAGGCCACGGAACGCGCCGGGCCGCCCAGCTGCAGGGCGGCGTGGAAGTAGTAGACGATCTGGGCCATGATCCGCGCCCAGTTGATCGAGTTCACGGCCACCAGGCGGGTGCCCTTGAGGAAGCCCTGGTCGGCGAAGCTGGCCTTCACCATTTCCTGGCAGTCGTCGAAGTTGCCTTCGATGGCGATGTTGTGGATGTTCTCGCCGAGGATGGTGGTCATCTGCCGGCGCTGCACCTCGGACACGCGGTTGTGCGGGTGCATGATGAAGATGTCGACGTTGTCGCAGCGGCGGCAGCCTTCGATGGCGGCCGAGCCGGTATCGCCGGAGGTGGCGCCCATGATCACCACGCGCTCGCCGCGCTTGGCCAGGACGTAGTCCAGCAGGCGGCCGAGCAGTTGCAGGGCGAAGTCCTTGAAGGCCAGGGTCGGGCCGTGGAACAGCTCCAGCACCCACTCGTTGCCGTTGAGCTGGCGCAGCGGCGCGACGGCGTTGTGGGCAAAGACGCCGTAGGTTTCCTCGAGGATCTTCTTGAAGTCGGCGTCCGGGATGCTGCCGGTCACGAAGGGGCGCATCACCTGGAAGGCCAATTCGTGGTAGGGCAGGCCGGCCCAGGAGGCGATTTCTTCCTGGGTGAAGCGCGGCAGGTTTTCCGGGACGTAGAGGCCGCCGTCGCTGGCGAGGCCGGCCAGCAGGACGTCTTCGAAGTTCAGGGCCGGGGCCTGGCCGCGGGTGCTGATATAGCGCATTTCTTCAAACCTTCGGTTCGAGCCGCCGGCAGCGCGGTGTCCGGCGGCGTCTGAGCACCGGGCGGGCCTGCGCGCGGGCGGCTCCGAGTTAATTGAGCTGTTCGACGCGGATGCGGACTACGCTGCCCACCACGTCGTCGAGGGCTTCCAGTGCGGCGATGGCGTCGTTAACGCGCGCTTCGACGACCCGGTGGGTAACCAGAATCATCGGCACCAGGCCATCCTGCTCTTCGACTTCCTTCTGCATGATGGATTCGATGTTGATGCCACGTTCGGACAGGATGGTGGCCACCTGGGCCAGTACGCCCGGGTGGTCCTTGGCCTGGATGCGCAGGTAGTAGGCGCTCTCGCAGGCTTCGATCGGCAGGATCGGGTGATCGGACAGCGCATCCGGCTGGAAGGCCAGGTGCGGTACGTGGTTCTCCGGGTCGGCAGTCAGGGCGCGGACCACGTCCACCACGTCGGCGACCACGGCGGAGGCGGTGGCCTCCATGCCGGCACCGGCGCCGTAGTAGAGGGTGCTGCCGGCGGCATCGCCGTTGACCATCACGGCGTTCATCACGCCGTTGACGTTGGCGATCAGGCGGTCGGCCGGGATCAGGGTCGGGTGCACGCGCAACTCGATGCCGCTGCTGGTGCGGCGGGCCACGCCCAGGTGCTTGATGCGGTAGCCCAGGGCTTCGGCGTAGTTGACGTCGGCGCTGGTGAGCCTGGAGATGCCCTCGGTGTAGGCCTTGTCGAACTGCAGCGGGATGCCGAAGGCGATGGAGGCGAGGATGGTCAGCTTGTGAGCGGCGTCGATGCCTTCGACGTCGAAGGTCGGGTCGGCTTCGGCGTAGCCCAGGGCCTGGGCTTCCTTGAGGACGTCCTCGAAGGCACGGCCCTTCTCGCGCATCTCGGTGAGGATGAAGTTGCCGGTGCCGTTGATGATGCCGGCCAGCCAGTTGATGCGGTTGGCGGCCAGGCCCTCGCGGATCGCCTTGATCACCGGGATGCCACCGGCAACGGCGGCTTCGAAGGCGACGATGACGCCCTTCTCGCGGGCCTTGGCGAAGATCTCGTTGCCGTGGACGGCGATCAGCGCCTTGTTGGCGGTGACCACGTGCTTGCCGTTCTCGATCGCCTTGAGTACCAGGTCGCGGGCAAGGGTGTAGCCCCCGATCAGTTCGATGACGATGTCGATCTCAGGGTTGTTGGCCACGTCGAAGATGTCGGCGGTGATGGGGGTGGCACCGGTTTCGCACTTCGGGTTGGGGCGACGGGCAGCGATCTGGGCAACCTCGATTCCACGCCCGGCACGGCGGGCAATCTCCTCGGCGTTGCGTTTGAGTACGTTGAAAGTGCCGCCACCGACGGTCCCCAGGCCACAGATGCCTACTTTTACCGGCTTCACGCTGAACTCCCCATTTCACTGCGAAAAACGGCCGGCGAATCGCCGGCCGTATAAAAGAACCGCACTTTACGAAGCGCCCGATTGTTGGTCAATCGAGCCGGCGCCCTCGCCTTACTTGGCGTCGAGCGCGAGCTTGGCCAGTTGCGGCGCGGGCTGGTAGCCCGGAATCAGTTGGCCGTTGCCGAGAACGATGGCGGGGGTGCCGTTCACGCCGATCATCTGGCCCAGTTCGAACTGCTTGGCCACCGGGTTATCACACTTGGCGGCAGGCACGTCGAGGCGGGACTTGGCCTGGTTCATGGCGGCCTGGCGGTCCTTGGCACACCAGACATTGACCAAGGTGTTGTAGCCGTGGCTGCCGATGCCCTGGCGCGGGAAGGCGACATAGCGCACTTCGACGCCGCGACGGTTCAGCTCGGGTACTTCGCTGTGCAGCTTCTGGCAGTAGCCGCAATCGGTGTCGGTGAAGACGGTGATGTGGGCCTTGGCCGGCTGGTCCTTAGGCGCAAAGACCACCATTTCCCCGGCGGGGATCGCGTTGATCTCCTTGGCGATGGAGCGGCTTTCGGACTGCTCGGTGAGGTTCACCGGCTTGCCGTTCTGCACGTGATACAGGTAACCCTGCATCAGGTACTGGCCATCGGCGCTGGTGTAGAGCATGCGGCCGCCCTTGAGCTGGACCTGGTAGATGCCGTCCAGCGGGCTTTCGCCGATGGACTCGACAGGCAGGCCAAGGTCAAGGCTAGCGAGGGTCTTGCGAATGGCCTGGTCCGGATCGTCGGCAAGGCTGATGGAGCTGACCAGGCCGAGGGCCATGGCTGCGAAAAGGCGGGTCACACGCATGGTTACTCCTGTGGAGCGGCGACTGTCGGATAGGTGCGAAAGCCTAACACAGAAGGCCTGCAGGGCCGTGCGGAGGAGCCGAACGGTGGCCCGTCGGGGACGGCTGGGCGGTGCTGTGAAGGCTGCGCGGAGGTTGGAACCGGTGCGGGCGGCCAGGTTCCCTGGTGCAGGCCTCGGAGGATGCAGGCGGCTGCCTTGGGGGGGTGTAGGCAAAAAGCGGAGCGAAGTAGAGCGCCGTGCAAGACGTCCCTGTCGAAGCCGCATCGCTCAGTTGAACCCCGGCCCGGCCATCCATGGCCGGTCGTTCGCCGGGGCGACGCAGAGCGGAGAAAAGCACCCTGCAAGACATCCCTGTCGGGGCCGCATTGCCCAGTTGAACCCCTGCCCGGCCATCCATGGCCGGTCGTTCGCCGGGCGACGCATGCGTCGCTTGATCCGGCTCACCCCCTCGGGTGGTGGCGGGCGTGGAGGTCCTTGAGGCGGGCCTGGGCGATGTGGATGTAGATCTGCGTGGTGGACAGGTCGGCATGGCCGAGCAGCATCTGCACCACCCGCAGGTCGGCACCGTGGTTGAGCAGGTGGGTGGCGAAGGCGTGTCGCAGGGTGTGGGGCGACAGGGGCTTGAGGATGCCGGCCACCTTCGCCTGGTGCTTGATGCGGTGCCAGAAGGTCTGGCGGGTCATCCGCTCGCCGCGCAGGCTGGGGAAGAGTACGTCGCTGGGCTTGCCATCCAGCAAGAAAGGCCGCGCTTCGCGGACGTAGCGCTCGATCCAGGCGATGGCTTCCTCGCCCAGCGGCACCAGGCGCTCCTTGCTGCCCTTGCCGAAGACCTTGACCACGCCCTGGCGCAGGTTCACCTGTTCCAGGGTCAGCCCCACCAGTTCGCTGACCCGCAGGCCGCACGCATAGAGCACCTCCAGCATGGCGCGGTCGCGCAGGCCGATGGGGTCCTCCAGGTCCGGCGCCTCCAGCAGGGCTTCGACGTCGGCCTCGGACAATGACTTGGGCAACGGTCGCCCCAGCAGGGGCATCTCCACCTGCAGGGTCGGGTCCTCGGCGATCTCGCCCTCGGCCAGCAGGAAGCGGTAGAAGCCTCGCGCGCCGGACAGGAAGCGTGCCGTGGAGCGGGCCTTGTAGCCCTGCTCCAGGCGCCAGGCGAGGTGGTCCAGCAGCACGTCGCGCCCGGCCTCCGCCAGGTTGCAGCCGCGCTCGTGCAGCCAGCCGTTGAAATGCGCCAGGTCGCTGCGATAGGCGGAGCGGGTGTGGGGCGAAAGGCCTTTCTCCAGCCAGAGGGCGTCGAGAAAGCGGTCGATCAGGGGGTGGTCGAGTGCAGGCATGGGGAACGCTGGTGGGATGAACGGCGTCTAGTCTTCCACAAGGTTCCCGCCCCTCACCAGCGACAAGGAGTCCTGATGGACGAAACCCGCATCCTCCTGGACCTCGGCGGCATCGGCCTGGCAGCGCTGTGCAGCCAGTGGCTGGCCTGGCGCCTGCGCCTGCCGGCGATTCTCTTTCTGTTGCTGTCCGGCATCCTCGCCGGGCCGGTGCTCGGGGTGCTGGACCCGGGCGCGCTGTTCGGCCCCCTGCTCTTCCCGCTGACCTCGCTGGCAGTGGCGCTGATCCTCTTCGAAGGCAGCCTGACGCTGCACCTGTCGGAGTGGCGCGAGATCGGCTCAGTGGTCCGCCGCATGGTGACTCTGGGGGCGCTGACGACGTGGGTGGTGATCGCCGCAGCCACGCACCTGTTGCTGGGCTTCTCGTGGGAACTGGCGGTGCTGTTCGGCTCGCTGACGCTGGTGACCGGACCAACGGTGATCGTGCCGATGCTGCGGGTGGTGCGGCCCCGGGCCTCGGTGGCGAACATCCTGCGCTGGGAAGGCATCGTCATCGACCCCATCGGCGCACTGGCGGCGGTGGTGACCTTCAGCTTCATCGTCAGCCGCGACCAGGGCGGCTGGAGCCAGAGCCTGGCGACCTTCGCCGGGGTGATCGGCTGCGGCACGCTGCTCGGTGTGCTGGGCGGCTGGGCGCTCGGCGTGGTGCTGCGCCGCCACTGGCTGCCGGAGTACCTGCACAACCTGGCGGCGTTGGCGGCGGTGCTGGGCGTGTTCATCGCCTCCAACCTGCTGATGCACGAGTCGGGCCTGCTGGCGGTGACACTGATGGGGATGTGGCTGGCGAACATGCGTGGGGTCGATGTGAAGCCGATCCTGCACTTCAAGGAAAACCTCAGCGTGCTGCTGATATCGGGGCTGTTCATCCTGCTCGCGGCGCGGCTCGACCTGAAGGCCCTGCTGGCCCTGGGGCCGGCGACGCTGGTGCTGCTGGCGGTGATCCAGTTCATCGCCCGGCCACTCAATATCGGCCTGAGCACCCTGGGCTCGCCACTGGGTTGGCGCGAGCGGGCACTGCTGGCGTGGATAGCACCACGGGGCATCGTGGCAGCGGCAGTGTCCGCCATCTTCGCCCTGCGCCTGCAGGAGCAGGGCGACACGAACGCGCAGTTGCTGGTGCCACTGACCTTCCTGGTGATCATCGGCACGGTGGTGCTGCAGAGCGCCACCGCCCGCCCCCTCGCGCGCCTGCTGGGGGTAGCCGAGCCCGCACCGGCAGGTTTCCTGATCATCGGCGCCAACCCGGTGGCACGGGCGCTGGGCAACGCCCTGCACCAGCTCGGCAGCCGGGTGCTGCTCACCGACTCCAGTTGGGAGAACATCCGCGCGGCGCGCATGGACGGCCTGCCCACCTACTTCGGTAACCCCACCTCCCAGCATGCGGACGCTCATCTGGACCTGGTCGGGCTCGGGCACCTGCTGGCGCTGTCTCCATCCAGCGAGATGAATGCCTTGGCCTGCATGCGCTTTCGCCACGACTTTGCCGAGCCCCGCCGCTTCACACTGCCCAGCGGGGCAGAAAGCCGCCGCAGCGACAAGCACCGCAGCAGCGAGAACGTCCGCGGCCGTGAACTAGGCCTGCCGGCAATCACCTATCCACAGTTCGCCAGCCGCCTCGGTCGTGGAGCGGAGGTCCGCATCACCACGCTGACGGAGGCCTTCGACTGGCCGGCCTACCAAGCCCTGCACGGCACTCGCGCCACGCTGCTGCTGGCCCGCGACACCCGAGGCTGGGTGCATATCGCAGGGCCTTCGCAAGCCCTGGAACCCCAACCTGGTTGGAGTCTGGTGGCCCTGGTGGATGCCGACGGCACTAACGGTGCGGGCACATAGACCAGCGGCGATGTAAGCCTATCCTTCGTTGGGTGACAGCCTCTTCCCACAGGAGGATGATTTCACCTTGCCACCATCCCTGCCTTGGTCCCGCTCCCATGTCCAACCATCAGAACTCGCGTCTTGGCCAGATCCTGGTCAACAAGGGACTGATCACCACCCAGCAGCTGGATGCTGCCATCAAGGTCCAGCTCACCAGCGACAAACGCCTGGGCGAGGTGCTCATCGAGCAGGGCCTGCTCAGCAAGCGACAACTGGAGAAGGCGCTCAAGCGCCAGAACAACCTGCGACTGGCGGCGACGCTGGTGGCGGCGCTGCTGAGCCCCTTCCAGATGGTCAGCGCCCAGGCCCAGCAATTGCCCAGCGCCATAAGCCAGGACTACGTGCCGCCCGGCATGCAGCCGCTGAGCGAGGCAGAGATGAGTAGCGTGAGTGCCCAGGGCCTGGACGATGTGCTGCAGGGGTTGTTCGTGCAGGCGGAGGCAGGCGACGGCATCGCCACGGTGCAGAGCCTGGCGCGCCTGGTGATGCCGGTGCTGAACAGCCTGGAGGCGGAAACCTCGATGAAGGGCGTGGTCTACGACACCTCGCGACTGACCTCGACGATGAACGCCGACGGTTCCATCAACGTGCGCCTGCCCAGCTCCATCGGCGAGCTGCGCTTCGACAACATCCGCGTGGCCGGCAGCGGCCCGAACGCCGGGAGCTTCGGCAGCCTGACGCTGCACGACATCGACCTCTCCCAGGCGTCCCTGAAAATCGCCATGCGCCCCTGAGGCACCCGCTGACTCAGTCGGCGGGGATCGCCGTTTCCGGTAGCACCGGCACCGGGCGCTTGTCATCGTCGATGGCGACGAAGCTGAACACGCCACTGATGGCGCGCTCGCGTCCGGCCTCGTACATCCCTTCGACGAACACCTCGACCTCCACCTTGAGGCTGGTGTTGCCCACCTTCACCACACGCCCGATCAGCTCGACGATGGAGCCGGCGGGGATCGGGTGCTTGAAGTCGATGCGGTCGGTGGAAACCGTCACCAGCGGCAGCCGGCAGAAACGGGTGGCGCAGATGAAGGACACCTCATCCATCCAGGCCAGCGCCGTACCGCCGAACAGGGTGTTGTGGTGGTTGGTGGTCGGCGGGAACACCGCCTTGGTCACACGGCTCTCGGACAGGGCGATGCGCCGTTCTATCTCTCGTTCTCTCGGGGTCATGCCACGACTACCTCGGTGAATCCCACTGTGGCGGCCACGTTTCGGTGACGGCGGGCCTTGCATACACACCCTGCGATGCACGCAGGGCTTCCACGCCCCTGTCGATGATCGGCAGGAACACCCTCCCCTACGGCCAGGCCGCGGGGTGCGGATTATTCCACAGCCACGCCCCCACGACGTGGTGAGGGCCCCGGCGGGGGTGTCCCTCCCAGGAGAGCGTCCGGTTCCGGCAACTGACAACAGGCTTTCCCGAAATCCACTCCAGTATCAGCCTGGTCTTTCGCCCCTTGCAGGCAGTTGCGTGGGACACGCTCGGAATAACCAGAACTTCCGACTTCAGGTAGGCAACATCCGATCAAAAAGCGGGAAAAACCTGAAACATGCTCATTACCCCTCCCCCTGCATAGGCCCGACCGGAGCACTGGGATATTTTCTTTGCGCGGCGCCCCGGTCTGCAGTTCAGATCGCCTGCCACCACTAGGAAACGACCATGTGCCTCAGTCTGCTCAAGCCCCTCGTGCTCCTCGCACTCACCGTGCCCCTGCTGGCGCAAGCCGCTTCCCAGTCGATTCCACTCGGTGCCCGCCCCCTCGTACTGGAAGAGGACATTGTCCTGAACCCCGAGGAGCGAACCTGGCTTGCCGAGCGCGGGGAACTGCGGCTGGCCATCGCCGATGACCTCCCCCCTTTCGACATCACCTCCAGCGGCCGGGACTTCGAAGGGATCACGGCAGACGTAGCCGGCCTGCTGTCCCGCCAGTTGCAAGTGCCGGTCCGCGTCGAGCGCTACCCCAGTCGGGGTGCCGCCTTACGCGCCGTGATCAATGGCGAAGCGGACCTGCTCAGTACGTCCAACGACTTCGAGGAGCGTGAGCAGGCGCTGGCCCTGAGCCTGCCCTACGCACCCGACCAACCCAGCCTCGTCGCCCGGCAGCAGGACAAGCGCGACTGGCCACAGGATCTCGCCGGCATGCGGATCGCCATCGTTGGCAACTACCTGCCTCTGGACATGGTGCAGAACCGCTATCCGGACGCCATCCTGACGCTCTACCCCTCCACCAGTGCGGCCCTCAACTCTGTGATCGATGGCGACAACGAGTTGTACATGGGGGACCTGATCAGCGCGAACTATCAAATCAACCAGGTCTATGACGACCACCTGCACATCGTCCGCCTGGCGGACCTGAAGGCCAGCGGCATCAGCTTCGCCAGTGCCCGCAACAACACCCGCCTGCTAGCGCTTGTGGACAAGGTTCTGCAGCGTTTGCCCGCAGGTAACCGCACCCCGCTGCTCAAGCGCTGGAGCGGCGGCGCCAGCCCAAGCCTGCTGGACCCGGAACTGCCACTCACAAAAGAGGAGCGTGCCTGGCTGGCGACACACCCCGTCGTGCGCGTGGCTACCTATGGCAACTACGCGCCGGTGTCGTTCTTCGACAGTGAGGGCAACTACCACGGCATCACAGCCGACATCCTCGACGAAATCCGCGTCCGTACCGGCTTGCGTTTCGAGATAGTCCGCACCCTGCAGCACGAAGACATGATGAATGCCGTGCTGAATGGTGAAGCCGACATCGTCGGCGCCGACGGCATGGCGCGCATCCGCCAGCGGGACCTGGCCTACTCGCGCCCTTACATGCATGTGCCGTTCGCCACCATCACCCTCAATAACGCGCAATCCCCCTCCCGACTCCGTGAGTTACACGGCCAGCGTCTGGCGGTGGTCCGCGGTTACTTCCTCAGCGATTACATCCGTAACCGCTACCCCGGCATTCGCCTGGTGGAAACCAATACCCTACTGGACGGCCTCGTGGCGGTCGCCAACGGCGACGCGGAGGGCGCAGTGATGTCTACCATCGTTGCCGAGTACTACATCCGCCGGATGTTCTCGGAGCAGTTGCGCATTTCCGAACTCATCGATGTGCCCCAGGAGAGCATTACCTTCGCCATGCGCAAGGAAGACAGCCTGCTGCAATCGATCCTCGACAAGGCAACTGCAGCCATCCCCCCGGATGAGCTGGCGGTGTTGGTCAAGCAGCGCTGGCGCTCGAACGTCGAGATAAGCGGCACCCGCAGCACCGTGAACCGCGAACTGATCCTGCAGATCCTCTCCATCTCGGCGCTGTTGTTGCTGGTGTCACTGGGCTGGATTTTCTATCTCAGGCGCCAGATTGGGCGGCGGAAGCAGGCTGAACAGGCCCTCAACGACCAGTTCCACCTGATGGAGGCACTGATCAATGGCACACCGCACCCGATCTACGTCCGCGATCGCGACGGCCGCCTGCTGATGTGCAACGACAACTACCTGCAGGCACTGGCCCTCAGGCGCGATGAAGTGATCGGGCAGCCACCGCCAGTCGCCAAGCTGGGCAGCGAGGCCCAACGCCAGACGTTGCTAGATGACTACCGCAAGGTGACCGAGTCTGGCGAACCGCTGCGCTGCGACCGGGAGCTCTATAGTCAGTCCGGCCCGTTCAGCATCTACCACTGGATCGAGCCATACCGGGACTTCCGTGGGGAGATCAAGGGCGTGGTCAGTGGGTGGATCGACATCAGCGAGCGCCTTCAACTGGTGGAAGACCTGCAAGCCGCCAAGGAGCGGGCCGATGACGCCAACCGGGCCAAGAGCACCTTCCTCGCCACCATGAGCCATGAGATCCGCACACCGATGAACGCGGTGATCGGCATGCTTGAACTGGCCCTCGAACGAGCCGACCAGGGCCAGTGGGACCGGGCCGCCATCGAGATCGCCCACGGCTCAGCACGAGACCTGCTGGAGCTCATCGGCAACATCCTCGACATCGCCCGTATCGAATCCGGGCGCCTCAGCCTGTCTCCGGTACGCAGCAACCTGCGGGAGCAGACCGAAGCCGTGATCCGGGTGTTCGACGGCCTGGCTCGGCAGAAGAATCTGCGCCTGACCCTGGAGTTCGATCACCGCGCAGGCGTCGACGTGCTGGTGGACCCGGTGCGCTTCCGCCAGATTCTTACCAACCTGGTGGGCAACGCCATCAAATTCACTGACACGGGCGGCGTCTCCATCGAGATCCAGGCCAAGCCGCGACCGGACAGACGCCTGGGCATTCTGCTCAAGGTGGAGGACAGCGGCAGGGGCATTTCAGACGAAGACCAGAGCCAGCTGTTCCAGGCTTTCAGCCAGGGCAGCGTCGGCGCCGACGAGGCGCGCCGGGGAACCGGACTGGGCTTGGTGATCTGCCGTGTGCTCTGCGAAATGATGGGCGGCACCATTCGCCTCGAAAGCGAACTGGGCCGGGGCACCCGCATCTGGGTAGAACTGGACCTGCTGGAGCTGGACCCACTTCCGCGCCAGGCAAGACAGGAGGAAGAGGACGCTCCCGTGGCACGGCAAGTGCCACTGGATGTGCTGGTGGTGGACGACAACCCCGCGAACCGCGAATTGCTCAAGCAGCAACTGGCCTTCCTCGGTCACCGCGTCGTCGAGGCAGTGGACGGTCGTGACGGCCTGGAACGCTGGAGCAAGGAGCACTTCGATCTGGTGATCAGTGACTGCAACATGCCGGTGATGAACGGTTACGCCCTGGCCCGCGCGGTCCGGGAGGAGGAAGTCCGCCGCGAAAGCGGCCGGGTACATTTCATCGGCTACACCGCCAACGCCCAGAACGAAGAACACGAGCGCTGCCGCAAGGCAGGTATGGACGCCTGTCTCTTCAAGCCCATCAGCCTTCGCCAGTTGGCCCGGCAGTTGGCCACCCTGCACCCCACACCGGAGCGGGAGTTGCCGGACATGCCGTCGCTCCCGAAAATACCGACGACGCACCCGGAAGGCCTCTTCGGCATGCAGGAGTTCCTGCAGTTGGCCGGCAGTGACCCGGCACTGCGCCAGCGACTGCTGGACACCCTGCTCACCGCCAATCGCGAGGACCTCGGCCAGTTGCATCACAGCCTGGCAGAGAGGGACTGGGAGGAAGTCTCCGCCGCCGCTCACAAGATCAAGGGAGCCGCACGGATCGTCCATGCCGCCCCCCTCGTCGGCTGCTGCGAAGCCCTTGAAGAAGCCTGGACAGCGCAGCAACCCGAAGAGGTGTTGGAGCCCCTTGCCCTCGCCGTTGCCCAGGAGGTCGAACGCCTGGAGCAGGCACTGCTGGAGTTCTGCGCCGAACCGGTATGAACCCCGCCGGGGCGTGCCTCAGGCCGCCTCGGGACATCGGTTAAGCGGCTCTCCAGGCATCGGCAGCCACTGGCAACCTGGCCAGGAGATGGACGCTTCGCCCACCGCAACACCAGCGCATGCGCTCGACGCCCTGTTCGCTCGAGCGACGGTTAAGAACGGTTGCTGCGAAGCAACAAAAAGCCCGCCGCGGTCTCCCGGGGCGGGCTTTTCTGTGGAAGCGAGGTCTTAGACCAGCTTCTCCTTGATACGAGCAGCCTTGCCGGACAGCTCGCGGAGGTAGTACAGCTTGGCCTTGCGCACGTCGCCGCGGCGCTTGACGATCAGGCTGTCAACCAGGGGGGAGTAGGTCTGGAAGGTACGCTCAACGCCAACGCCGTTGGAGATCTTGCGAACGGTAAAGGCACTGTTCAGGCCGCGGTTACGCTTGCCGATGACCACACCTTCGAAGGCCTGCAGACGGGAACGCTCGCCTTCCTTCACCTTCACTTGCACGATCACGGTGTCGCCAGGGGCGAACGCCGGAATCTCTTTGTTCATTTGTTCAGCTTCGATCTGCTGAATGATCTTGTTGGTCATCGCTGTGCTCCTAAGGCAGGCTTTTCGGGCGTGCCATCGATACGTTAACTATCGTCCCGCTGGCGGATGTACTCCTCCAGCAGCTTTTTCTCTTCTCCAGAAAGCGAGCGGCAATCCAGAAGATCGGCCCGACGTTCCCAGGTGCGCCCAAGCGCCTGCTGCAAACGCCATCGCCGGATGTGTTCGTGGTTGCCGCTGAGCAGCACTTCAGGAACACGTCTATCCGCGTACACCTCAGGTCGGGTGTAGTGAGGACAATCGAGCAGTCCATCCGTGAAGGAGTCCTCCTCGGCGGAATCCGCGTGGCCCAGCGCGCCGGGCAGCAATCGCGTTACCGCGTCGATCAGCACCATGGCCGGCAGCTCACCGCCGGACAGGACGTAATCGCCAATCGACCATTCCTCGTCGACATGCGTCTCGATGAAACGCTCGTCAATGCCTTCATAGCGACCGGCGATGAGGATGAGGGCTTCCTCCTGCGCCAGTTCGCGCACGGCCGCCTGCCTCAGCTGGCGCCCCTGCGGCGAAAGGTAGATCACCTTCGCCCGATCTCCCGCTGCGGTCTTGGCGGCTGCCAGTGCCCGTTCCAGCGGTTCGATCTTCATCACCATCCCGGGGCCACCACCGAAAGGCCGATCATCCACCGTCTGGTGGCGATCCTCGGTGAAGCTCCGTGGGTTCCAGCAGTTGAGCTTCAGGAGCCCCTGCTTGACCGCGCGGCTGGTGATGCCGTACTCGCTGATGGCGGCGAACATCTCCGGGAAGATGCTGATGACTTCGACCTGCATGCTTTTCATGTCATGCGGCTCAGAAGTCGGCGTCCCAGTCCACCCTCATTTCACCTGCATCCAGATCGATCGCTTGCACGCATTGCTCCGTGTAGGGCAACAGGCGCTCGCGGTCATCCAGACTGCCGGTGCAGGGCTTGACCACCATCACGTCGTTGGCGCCGGTCTCCAGCAGATGATCGACCTTGCCGAGCAGTTGCCCGTCCTGGTTGATCACGGAGAGACCTTCCAACTGGTGCCAGTAGAACTCGTCTTCCTCAAGTTCAGGCAGCTCGCTTTCGGGAACACGGATCTCGAAACCCGCGTAGGTCCTGGCGACATCGCGGTCGTCCAGCCCTTTCAGCTTCACTACCAGGAACTTGCCTTGGACACGTCCGCTGGCAACTTCAACTTGCTTGACCTCGCCGTCACGCGTGAGCGTCCAGCGGGGGTAATCGAGCACGTTATCCAGTGGGTCCGTGAAGGAATACACCTTCACCTCGCCACGTACGCCGTGCACCGAGAAAATCTTGCCGAGAACGATCAGTTCATCGGCGGCGGCCGGCGTCGCGCTCATGGGAGTTGCTTAGGCAGCAGCCTTGGCAGCTTCCTTCAGCAGCTGAGCAACACGCTCAGACGGCTGGGCGCCTTGGCTCAGCCAGTAGCTGACGCGCTCCTGGTTGACGGACAGCTTGACTTCGGAACCCTGGGCAACCGGGTTGAAGAAACCGATGCGCTCAACAAAGCGGCCATCGCGCGCGTTGCGGCTGTTGGTCACGGTCAGGTGGTAGAAGGGGCGCTTCTTGGAGCCGCCACGGGCAAGACGGATGGTTACCATTGAACTTCGTTCCTGTAGGTCGGTGCTTTTCAAGCGTGTGTGCACACATGGGCCATGGGCCCGAAAGGCCGCATATTCTAAGGATTATCCGGCCGAATGCAAATCTGTTTGTACGCGCCACCTGTCGGCGGCCCCGAAAACCGCGCCCCGGGCGGGCCTGGAGGCGCTGGCGCCTCACCACGGCTGGCGGAGAGGACCGCTGGCGCGGTCTTACATCTTCGGCATGCCGCCAGGGAACATGCCGCCCATGCCACGCATCATGCGCGACAGGCCGCCCTTGGCGGTGACCTTCTTCATCATCTTCTGCATCTGCTTGTGCTGCTTGATGAGTCGGCCGACGTCCTGCACCTGGGTGCCGGAGCCGAGGGCGATGCGGCGCTTGCGCGAGCCGCTGATCATCTCGGGATCACGGCGCTCGGCAGGCGTCATGGAATTGATGATGGCTTCCATCTGCTTGAACTGCTTCTCGGCGGCATTCTGCGCCCCGCCCATCTGCGACAGGTTGACGCCACCGAGCATGGGCAGCTTGTCCATGAGGCTGCCGAGGCCGCCCATGTTCTTCATTTGCTGCAACTGGTCACGGAAGTCTTCGAGGTCGAAGCCCTTGCCCTTCTTGATCTTCTTGGCGAGCTTTTCGGCCTTCTCGCGGTCGAGGCCCTGTTCAGCCTGCTCGATCAGGCTGAGCACGTCGCCCATGCCGAGGATGCGCGACGCCACGCGATCGGGGTGGAACGGATCGAGCGCTTCGCTCTTCTCGCCCATGCCGAGGAACTTGATCGGCTTGCCGGTGATGGCGCGAACCGAAAGCGCAGCACCGCCACGGGCGTCACCGTCGACCTTGGTCAGCACCACGCCGGTCAGCGGCAGCGCGTCGTTGAAGGCCTTGGCGGTGTTGGCCGCGTCCTGGCCGGTCATGGCGTCGACCACGAACAGGGTCTCCACAGGCTTGATCGCCGCGTGGACCTGCTTGATCTCCTCCATCATCTCGCCGTCGACATGCAGGCGACCGGCGGTGTCGACGATGACCACGTCGATGAACTTCAGCCTGGCTTCGCGGATCGCCGCCTGGGCGATGTCCACCGGCTTCTGGCTGGTGTCGGAGGGGAAGAAGGTCACCTCCAGATCATTGGCCAGGGTTTCCAGCTGCTTGATCGCCGCCGGGCGGTAGACGTCGGCGGACACCACCAGGACCGACTTCTTCTTGCGCTCCTTGAGGAAGCGCGCGAGCTTGCCGACGGTGGTGGTCTTGCCCGCGCCCTGCAGGCCGGCCATGAGGATGACCGCCGGCGGTGCGGCATTCAGCGCCAGGTCTTCGTTGGCGGCGCCCATCAGGTCGACCAGCTCGGCCTGGACGATCTTCACGAAGGCCTGACCCGGGGTCAGGCTCTTGGAGACCTCGGTCCCGACCGCGCGCTCCTTGACCTTGTTGACGAAGTCCTTGACGACGGGCAGTGCCACGTCGGCTTCGAGCAGCGCCATGCGCACTTCGCGCAGGGTGTCCTTGATGTTGTCCTCGGTCAGCTTGGCCTTGCCGGTGACGTGGCGCAGCGTCTGCGAGAGGCGGTCTGTGAGATTTTCGAACATGCGCGATCCTTTCAGGCCCTGACGGCCCCGGGTGAGCTTGCGGCAGGCGGCGGAGTATAGCGAAGAGCGGGCGGCGCCGACACCGCCAGCGGTCTTTCGTGAGCACGCCGTTCTGTGCCACACTCAGCGCCTTTCGGGCTTGCCTTACAAGGACTTATGCACCCTCTGCTGCCCAGCCTCCTGGCTGCCTTCCTCTATGGAGGCGCCGCCATCCACCAGGGCCTTCGCCTGCGCGAGCGCAAGACGCCGGACAAGCGCATGCTGACCGTGCTCGGTCTGCTGGCCCTGACCAGTCACGCTACTGCGTTGTTCTTCCAGCTCATCGCACCGGCCGGCCTGACCCTCGACTTCTTCAATGCTGCGAGCCTCATCGCCGCTGCCGTGATCGGCCTCACACTGCTCGCCTGCAGCCGCATGCCGGTGGAGAACCTGCTCCTGCTGCTGTATCCGCTCGGCGCGCTCACAGTGCTGCTGGCGATGTTCGTACCCTCGGGCACGGTGCAACCGATCGACGAGGAGCCCGGCATCCTCGCCCACATCCTGCTGTCGATCCTGGCCTACGGCATGCTCACCATCGCCGTGTTCCAGTCCCTGCTGCTGCTGCTCCAGGACTACCAGCTCAAGCACAAGCACCCGTCCGGACTGATCCGCAACTTCCCCGCCCTGCAGACCATGGAGAGCCTGCTGTTCGGCTTCCTCTGGGCCGGCTGGTGCCTGCTGTCGCTGTCGCTGATCTCGGGCTGGCTGTTCGTCGAGAACCTTTTCGCCCAGCACCTGGCGCACAAGACCGTCCTCTCCTGTTTTGCCTGGGTGGTATTCGCCGTGCTGCTCTGGGGCCGCCACCAACTGGGCTGGCGTGGCCACAAGGCGATCCGCTGGACCCTGGCGGGCTTCTGCCTGCTGATGCTGGCCTACTTCGGCAGCAAGCTGGTCCGCGAATTCATCCTGCACATCTGAGATGCCCGACCCCAGCCTTATCCTTGGCCTGTTCCTCGGCCTGCTGATCGCCTCGGCAGGCGCCTGGGCGCTGTCGCGCCACAAACCGGCTCCCGAGCGCATCCAGGAGGAAGAGAGTCCCCAGCAACGCCTGCCCCAGGCACTGACCCGTGCCCTGCAACGGGTCACAATCAGCGAGATCATGGTTCCGCGCAGCGAGATCCAGGGCATCGACATCGCCCAGTCGCCGGAGCGCATCCTGGAACAACTGCGGGCCACCACTCACACCCGCCTGCCGATGTACCGCGAGGACATCAACCAGGTGGAAGGCATGCTGCACATGCGTCAGGTAGCGCGACTGCTGCCCAAGACCGGGATCACCGCCGACGAGTTGCTCGCCGTGTGCCGGGAAACCTACTTCATCCCCGAGAGCACACCACTGCTGACCCAGTTGGTGAACTTCCAGAAGGAGAAGCGCCGCGTTGCCATCGTGGTCGACGAGTACGGCGACGTGGTCGGCCTGGTGAGCCTGGAGGACATCTTCCAGGAGCTGATCGGCGAGTTCGGCAGCCTGGAGGACTTCGCCCCCACCCGCACCATCATCCCGGCCGAGGACGGCAGCTACGAACTCGATGGCAGCCTGCACCTGCGCGAACTCAACCGTCTGCTCGGCTGGCACCTGCCGTGCGACGGCCCCAAGACCCTCAACGGCCTGATCACCGAATCCCTGGAACAACTGCCCGATGCCAGCGCCTGCCTGAAGATCGGCCGCTACCGCCTGGAAATCCTCGAATCCGGCGAGAACCGGATCCAGCGCGTGCGTGCCTGGCGAACCTGACCGCCTTGCCGGTTTTTTCCCGGCCTTTCTATAATCGCCCCCGGCTCATCCAGCCCCTCTCGCGCATCGGCTACCCGCCCCGCCACGGCCAGATCCGGCCCACTGAGACCACACTGCCCCATCGCCACCCGCCACGATGGAGCAGTCGCAAGGCCCCGAGGCCGGCTATCCGCCGCCCCGCCCCCTCAGCCCACACGCCAAAAACAGAGGCGTCGCACCGCTCCGACGCCCGCCAGGGGACACCTGCATGACTTCCACCGCCTGCACCGAGGCTCCGGCCACCTCCCCCGCGAACTCGCCCGCCCGCGTCGCCACAGCCAGCTTCATCGGCACTGCCATCGAGTTCTACGACTTCTATATCTACGCCACCGCCGCCGCTCTGGTGATCGGCCCGGTGTTCTTCCCCCAGGGCTCGCCGACGGCGCAGATGCTTTCGGCCTTCCTCACCTTCGGCATCGCCTTCCTTGCCCGACCGCTGGGCTCGGCCCTGTTCGGGCACTTCGGCGACCGTATCGGGCGCAAATCGACCCTGGTGGCCTCGCTTCTGCTGATGGGGGTTTCCACCACCCTGATTGGCGTGCTGCCCGGCTACGACAGCATCGGCGCCTGGGCACCGATCCTGCTGTGCCTGCTGCGCTTCGGCCAGGGCCTGGGGCTGGGGGGCGAATGGGGCGGTGCGGCCCTGCTGGCCACCGAGAACGCGCCGCCGGGCAAGCGCGCCTGGTTCGGCATGTTCCCCCAGCTCGGCCCCTCCATCGGCTTCCTCGCCGCCAACGGCCTGTTCCTCTCCCTGGCGCTGCTGCTCAGTGACGAGCAGTTCCGGGCCTGGGGCTGGCGCATTCCGTTCCTGCTCAGCGCGGTGCTGGTGATGGTCGGCCTCTATGTGCGCCTGAAGCTGGAGGAAACCCCGGTCTTCGCCCAAGCCCTGGCCCAGCATCGCCAGGTGAAGCTGCCGGTGGTGGAAGCCTTTGCCAGCCACTGGCGTCCGATCCTGCTGGGCGCCCTGGCGATGGTGGTGTGCTACGCGCTGTTCTACATCTCCACGGTGTTTTCCCTAAGCCACGGCGTGGCGAGCCTCGGCTACAGCCGCGAGAGCTTCCTCGGCATGTTGTGCTTCGCGGTGCTGTTCATGGCGGCGGCCACCCCGCTCTCGGCCTGGCTCAGCGACCGCTTCGGGCGCAAGCCGGTGCTGATCAGCGGCTGCGTGCTGGCGATACTCTCCGGCTTCACCATGGAGCCACTGCTGACCCAGGGCTCCCC